>NZ_JFYT01000033.1:0-102500 GCF_000632165.1 Delftia sp. RIT313
TCAGCCAGTGCGCCATGGCGGCCTGGGCGCTGGTCTGCGTATCGACCAGGGCCAGCGCAAAGCCTGTGAGGCCCTCCACCAGCGAGCTGACCACCTCGTCGGCGCGCGCCTGGCTGCCGGTGTCCAGCACCAGGGTGCGGGCCTGCGGGTCCAGCCAGACCCACATGGCGCCCTGCTTGGTGAAGGCCATGGGCAGCAGGTCCAGCTTGGCCTCGTCCTTGAGTTCCTTCTTTTCCTTCTTGCCGGGCTTGCGGCCTTCGGTGGCCTCGATGTGGGCAGCCTTTTCGTTGACGCGGCGGTTGAGCACGCTGGCCGGCAGCATCTTGGCCTCGGTCATGAAGCGCATCACCCACTGATTGGCCACGGACTCGGCCAGCGGGCCATGGGGCTCGCCGCGCGGCGGCACCCAGCCGGCGCTGCGCTCCTGCGTGGCGCCGCACTCGGCAAACGGGCTCTTGCCCAGGGCTTCTTCAAGCTGCTGCAAATCGCCCTGCCAGCTCTCGGCAATGCGATAGACGATCATGTTTTTGAACATAGCGAACCTTTGCTCGGACGGACTGCGGCTGCGCCGCAGCAGGGGTGTGCAACACCGGGCTGCGCCGCCTCCATCCAGAGGGAGAAAACAGAAAAAAACAGCAGGGGCGCCATGCCTTGGCGCCCCGCCCGGTCATTGTGCATGCCTGGCACCGGACGGCGCTGCACAAGCTTGTCAATTCTTTACAAGCCGTGCGCAAAACCTCACTGCCCCGATACATCGGACGACCACACTTCAATCATCCGCTGCACAGGGCTCGCCAAGTGCCTTGACGGCGGCCTTCAGTCACCCTCTCCAGAAAGGATTTTGGAATGACCACCACCTTCCGCCGCACCCTCGCCAGCGCCGCCGCTGCCACCGCCTTGCTGGCATCGTTCGCCCTGCCCTCGTACGCCCAGACCGCCGCGCCGGCAGCCCCCGCCGCCGCCGCTACCACCACAGCGCCCAAGCCCGATCGCTCCATGCACAAGCACGGCGACCGCATGGAGCACATGCAGCAGCGCATCGCCAAGCTCAAGGCCGACCTCAAGCTCACGCCGGCCCAGGAAACCGCATGGAACACCTATGCGGCCACCTTCAAGCCCGGCGAGCGTCCCCAGCGCATGGAGCGCGAGGACTTCGCCAAGCTGACCACGCCCCAGCGCATCGACAAGATGCGTGAAATGCGCGCCCAGCGCGCGGCCGATGCCGATCGCCGCGGCGAAGCCACCAAGGCCTTCTACGCCCAGCTGGACGCCAGCCAGCAAAAGACCTTCGATGTCGCCACGCTGCACAAGGGCCACCCCGGCCACCACGGCATGGACCACGGCCCGCGCCATGACCACAAGAGCGGCCAGGCCCGCCCTGCCCCGGCACCCGCCCAGTAAGCAGCCACCTGGCCTGCCCGCCACCAGCGGGCAGCCGGATTGCTTGCGCCAGCCCTTGCACGGACGCCTTGTCAGGCGGCCGACAGTGCAAGGGCTTTTTTGCTGACTCCCCGATCTTCCCCGGACTGCCTAGAGTGGAACAGGCACAGCATTGTGTGCTGCCCCGGAGAAGATCATGGCCCCCAAAAACACTCAAACGACGCCATCCAGCTGCCAGAACCACGCAACGGCGCGCAAACATCCACCAGAACGTTCAGGGCGACCAGAGCGACCAGGACGACCCGGAAGTTTTGCCGCCGTGCTGCTGGCTGCAGCGGCCGTCCTGCCCCTGGCGGCGCAGGCGCAGTCCACGCCGGAATCCTCTCCCTCCATGTACCTGCAATACGGCGCGGCCGAGCACAGTGCCGACGCCTGGACCGTGGGCGTCACCGTGCCCTGGCGCAACTGGCGCCATGCGCTGTGGGGCGGCCAGCTCAGCGGCTACTGGGATATCTGGGGCGCGCGATGGTCCGCCCCCCTGGAAGGCAGCCACCGCAGCACCTGGGTGGTGGGCATCAATCCCACGCTGCGCTGGCGTGGCAGCAACGGACAGTCGCCCTGGTTTGCAGAAACCGGCGTGGGCCTGAGCTGGGCACTGAACCGGCGCTACATCACGGACGAGAAGGAATTCCCCACGCGCTACAACTTCGCCACCCATATCGGCGTGGGCTACCTGTTTGGCAGCCAGGGCCAGCATGAGCTGGTGCTGCGGCTGGAGCACCATTCCAACGCAGGCATCAAGAAACCCAACCCCGGCGAAAACTTCCTGCAGCTGCGCTACGCCCACCATTTCTGATCACGGTTGCGGATCCCGGCAAGACCACCTTCGAGGTGGTCTTTTTTTGTCCTCAGCCACCCTGTGGAAAAACCTGGGCATAAAAATCTCGTAAATCCCTGCTTATCCACAAGGAGGATGCGCCATGGAAAGTTGTGCCCAAAACGGGTGCAGCAGCGGAGCAGCATCCACCACAGGGTTTGTAGTGTCTTAAGTTGTTGATTTTTATAAGACAAATTCAGTTATCAACAATTAAGCACTTCACTTACTACTACTACTAATTAAAAAATAAGAGAGATAGGAATAACAGCCAAGGGCGGTTTTTCACAGCGGCAAGACCGTTCTGGATAAAAAAAGGCAGCCGGTCCGTCAGGAAAAACGGCCTGTCAACAGGTCACAGCACTGCCAGACCATGTGCTCATCCATGTCCGGCAAGCCTCATTTTTATCTGGATAAACTGAAAAATCCTTATAGATCAATAACTTGAAGTTCAATAAAGGAAAAATGCACCTCGCACAAAACTGTGGATAGATGAAGACCAACTCAACAGTTATCCACAGAAAAAATCGAAACAGGCAAACTATCCCCGTTCGGGAGACACCGGGAACAGGGCTTTGATCACATGTTTTTCAATCGGGCAAGACATTGTTTTTTTTGAGGAATAGTGAGTTATCCACAGAGATGTCATGCCTCTACTACTACGACTATTCTTTATAAGAAGATCAAAGAACAACCGAAGGCGAAGTCACGCGGGAAGCGAAGGCCGAACGGTTTTTCAAAAAAACAGACGTGCCAGGTTGTCTGGAGCCTGGGCATGTCCAGACGAGGGACTGCTCCAGCGAAATTGGCGCGCCTGTGTTCAAAAAATTCCGGATCGGTTCGCGCGCCATGGCCGTATGCACGAAGACAAGACTTCTTCGCGGCCTCGCAGGAACGCTGTGGAACGGGCGCTTTTCCACAACGGGCTGTGCACTGGACGTGGAAGACTTCAGGAAAGCGCGGCCTGCCAGGCGGACGCAAGCGGATGCGCCAGAGGCAGTGTTCGGTCATTCAAAAAAATTCAACCCCTTGTTGCCGGCCTGCAAGAGGACTGCGCATCCAGATCAGGAGCAGCAGATCCAGTCCAGGCAAGGGCAATCACGAAAAGTGATGGCTGCTGGCGCACCAGGGCAAGAGGACGTGAATCAGCCCGAGCGCTTCAGCGGCCTGCAGAGGACCGTGGAGGCTTGGCAGCTGTCAGGCCCTGGGTTGCCCGCGCCAGCGCGTCCTGGGCGTTCTGCTGGCCCGTTGGCGGGGTATGGAGGGTATGGCCGGGCCGGGGAGCAGGCACGGTCTGCGAGATCCAGCGGTATCCCGCGGGATCCGGGGACCGTGCTGCACAGGCATGTAGGGAGATGCGGGAGCCGGGAAATACGGTTGCCCACAGGCTGTGTGCAAGTGGCCTGTGGGCAATCGGCAAGCTCGCTGATTGAAAAAATCAGCCGTGATCAATGACTTGCGTATGCAAAGGAATGTAGTGGCGACAGGGTACTACCTGTTTTTCGCATGCTTTCCACAGGGTCCGGTTCAGCGTGCCGGGCGGCGCTGCAAGGCAAAGGGCGGCAGGCCCTTGAGCAGCTGCTGGCCATAGCTGGTGTTCACCAGGCGCCGGTCATAGCAATACACATGGGCCTGGTCTTCCTCGGTGCGTATGGCGCGGCCCACCCACTGGGCCAGGCGGATCGCCGTGGCCGGCACCACCAGCTCATTGAAGGGGTTGCGGCCGCTGCTGCGCAGCCATTCGGCCCGGGCCTCGCCCACAGGGTCATCGGGCGGGGCAAAGGGCAGCTTGGTGATGAACAGGGACTCGCACAGCGCGCCGGGCAGGTCCAGGCCCTCGCCGAAGGACTGCATGCCGAAGATGATGGAGGGCTCGCCCATCTCCACGGCATCGCGGTGGCGGGCCAGCAGCAGGGCGCGGGGCATGGCCGTCTGCACCAGCACCTGCGAGCGCATGGCCGTGGACAGCGCATCCACCGCCAGGCGCATCTGCTCGCGCGAGGTGAACAGCACCAGGGCGCCTGCCTGCACGCGGGACAGGTCGCCCAGCAGCGCGTCCACCATCTCCTGGGTGAAGCGGGCGGCCTCCTTGGGGTCGGCCACGGTTTCGCGCGCCACCAGGGTGCCCTGGCGCGCGTAGTCGAAGGGGCTGGGCACTTCCAGCGTGGTCACGGCCGCATCGTCGTGCAGGCCTGCCTCGCGCAAAAAGAAGTCGAATTGTCCACAGCTGGTCAAGGTAGCCGACGTGAGCACGGCACCGCGCACCTGGGACCACAGATGGTGGCGCAGCGTGGCTCCGGGCAGGATGGGGCTGGCATGGGCCTTGACCACGACGTACTCGCCATCTGTCTCCAACGTGAACCATTTGGCATTGGGAACGCGGCTACTGTCGTCATCCTGCGCTGGCTGTTGCATCAGCAGCTGGGCCGTGTCATAGACGGATTCCAGGCGGGGAGCCAGTGCGCCAACCTGTGCATAAGCTGTAGACAGCCTGCGTGCTTCCTCTGGATTGTCCTTGATGGCGGCGCGCAGTGCCTTGGAGATGGCGCGCAGCGCATCCAGAAAGCTGTTGGCATGGTGGGCGGCCTTGCCCAGAGGCTCCAGCAGGGGCTCGGGCAGCATGCCGCGCGGTGCGCGCACCCGCGCCGGCCCCCAGCTGTCCTTTTGCGACTTGAGCGTATCGCCGTACAGCTCCATCACCAGGCGCGCCAGTTCCTGCAGCTGCTGGCGCAACTGGCTGGCATGGCTGGGCAGGTCGGCCAGTTCCTCCACTTCGACCAGGGTATTCACGCGCAGGGCGCGGCTGGTCAGCTTGTCTATCCAGCCCAGGCGGCTCAGGTCCATCTCGCCGGCGAATTGGCCCAGCGCCGTGGCGGGCAGATGGTGGGCTTCGTCCAGCACCAGCAGGCAGTTGTCCAGCTCGGGCAGCAGCCGCGCGCCCAGGGAGGACAGCAGCAGATCGTGGTTGGCCACGATGACCTGGGCGGCCACCAGGTCCTTGCGGCGCTCGTAATAGACGCAGTTGCTGAAGGCCGGACAGTGCTTGCCGGTGCAGGACGAGGATTCGGCCGCCACGGGGCTCCAGGCCTCGGCCTCGGGCGGGGTTTCCAGAGAGTCGCGGTCGCCGTCCCAGGCCTGGGACGCCAGCGCGTTGGCCATGCTTTTGTAGAACTGCATGCGCGCCTCCAGCTCCTGGGCCGGGCGTGCCACGCGGCTTTGGGCCTGCGCCTTTTCCTCGGCGAACAGATCGTCCAGATCCTCGTCCTGGGCCTCGCCGGTGCTGGCCAGCCGCTCCAGCTTGAGCTTGCAGACAAAGCGGCCCCGCCCCTTGGCCAACGCGAATTTGAAGGGCTGCTCCAGCTGCTGGGCCAGCGCGGGCAGATCCTTGTTCACCAGCTGTTCCTGCAGGGCGACGGTGGCCGTGGAAATCAGCACCCGGGTGCCGCGCGCCAGCGCCATCGAAATGGCGGGAATGCTGTACGCCAGCGATTTGCCCACCCCCGTTCCGGCCTGCACCACGGCAATGGACCGGGTGGGCTCCGGTGCGCCCTCATCGATTTTTCCCAGCTGGGCCTGGCTGAAGGTCTGCGCGATCTGGGCCGCCATTTTTCGCTGCCCCTCACGATTTCGGAACCCTGGGATGGCCCCGACCACGTCATCAAAGGATTTCAGGGCCTGATCAGCCCATTTTTTTTCATGCATTTCGGCGTGTTTTGACCAAATGGATCATCTTGGTCCATCTGTTTATAAAGATTCGTACAGTGATATGTATTAAATAAGATGCGAAATCTTATGAAATACAGCGCACAAAGCGCGTTTTTCGTATGCCGTACAGCCTACAAGCTGCCCGTCATATGGATCACTGAACCCGCCAATCGCATGTGTGCACAGGTGGGTATCGGTCACCGGGATGGACATCTGTCCACCGGCTGTTCCTGGATTGTTCCCATGGCCGTTGATGGCCATGCGCGTGGCCGCATCCACAGTCTTGCCCACAGCGGCCAGGGCGTTTGGCCTGTGATCAATCCTGTGTGCATGTTGTTGGCATGCTTGTGGATTGATTGGGTAATTGTCGCCATTCACCGTTGATTTGCAACGGGTTTTTCATGGGTTCGGGTTCCCCGCGATTTCCAGAAGACGGTGGAAGTTGTCACCACTGTGGAAAACAGGGCCTGTGCAGATCTTTGGCTTTGCAGAGCGCGTTTTTCCCCGGGATATCCACAGGTCTGCGGCCGCTGCAGCTGCTGCGGCTGGGGCCTTGGTGCACCGCCAGGCGGCAGGTCCGCGGCGGCGCAGCGGATCGCGCTGGATCTCGAAAAAGCGCAGGCGATCCCTGCCAGGGATCGGCCCCGGGCGCCGGCCCAGGTACGCGAATGTCTTACCAAACGGTAATGAAGGCTTCACGCACGCAGGAAGATGCGTTTTCTAGCATCTGTTTCATCTCAGGAGACAAGGGTCGGCTCGCTGCAGTCCCTGCGCTCCAGGCATGGATTGAAGGGGCAAGAATGATCAAGACATTTGCGGGCCTGCCCAAGGCAGCCCGGTTTCCGGCGGCATCGGCATGCGCTGTCATCGCCGTGGCCTGCCTTGTGGCGGGCTGCGATGCATCCAAGGCATCGGCACAGAACGAACCTGCCGCGCAGGCGCCCGCGCCGGCCGGCGTGGTGCGGGTCAAGCCCGAGTCGCTGAAGATGCTGGACATCGCCGTGGTGGCCGATCCGCAGGGCACGCAAATGGCCTGGGCGCCCGCGCGTGTGGCCTTTGCCGAGGACCGCGTGGCCACTGTCTCGGTGCCGCTGGCCGCGCGCGTGGTGTCGGTTCGTGCCCACGTGGGTGACATCGTCAAGGCCGGCGACGAGCTGGCCACCCTGGTCAGCCCCGAGGCGCTGCGCGTGCGCTACGAGGTGGAAGCTGCCCGCAGCGCGCATGACGTGGCAACCGTGGAAGTGCGGCGCCAGCAGACCATGGTGGACAAGGGCGTGGGCGTGGAAGTGGATCTGCGTGCGGCCCAGGCCAAGCTGCGCGAGTCGGCCCAGGAGCTGGCGCGTGCCCAGGGCACGTCGGCGCTGCTGGGGCAAGGCGGCGGCGACCGGCTGGTGCTGCGGGCGCCGCGCGCCGGCGTGGTCGCCGAGCGCAAGGCCGTGGTCGGCGCCTCGGTCGAGCCCAGCGGCGAGCTGTTCCTGATCGGAGATCCCGCCGCCATGAACGTGGTGGCCGATGTCTTTGAAAGCGATCTGCCCGGCATCCGCCTGGGCAGTGCCGTGCAGGTCGATGTGCCGCAGCTGCCCAAGCCCCTGACCGGCACGGTGCGCCACCTGGGCGCCACGCTGGACAAGGAGTCGCGCCGCGCCTCCGTCATCGTGCAGCTCGATGCGCAGAACCCCGTGCTGCGTTCCGGCATGCAGGCGCGCGTGGGCCTGCAGGTCTCCAACGAGCACGAGATGCTGATCCCCGTGACGGCCGTGCTCATCAAGGATGAAAGCCGCAGCATCGTCTTCGTGCAGACCGGCGAGCAGCAGTTCGAGGCCCGCACCGTGGTGCTGGGCCGGCCCTCGCGCGGCATGGTGCCCGTGGTGTCGGGCCTGAAGTCGGGTGAAAAGATCGTCGTGCGCGGTGGCCTGCTGCTCGACGGCGCAGCCAGCCAGCTGCTCTGATCGCGGCCAGGAGACTCATCAATGCTGCGTTCCCTGATAGCGTTTGTGGTGCACCGGCGGCTCGTCGCCCTGTGTGCCACCCTGATCATCGCCATCTATGGCGTGTATTCATACCTGCACACGGCCATCGAGGCCTATCCCGATGTGACCAATGTGCAGGTCGGCGTGATTGCCCAGGCGCCGGGCCTGGCCCCCGAGGAGGTGGAGCGCCAGATCACCCAGCCGCTGGAGCGCGAGCTCAACGGCACGCCGGGCCTGGTGTCGCTGCGCTCGGAGAGCTACTTCGGCCTGGCCATGATCAACCTCGTCTTCAATGACGATGCCGACAGCTTCCATGCGCGCGCCGAGGTGTCGCAGCGCCTGCCCCAGGCCAATCTGCCCGACGGCGTCACGCCCGAGATGGCGCCCGACTACACGCCGCTGGGCAAGATCTTCTACTACCGCCTGAAGAGCGACCGCCACACGCTGGCACAGCTGCGCACCGAGCAGGAATGGCGCGTGGTCCGCACCCTCAAGCAGGTGCAGGGTGTGGCCGACGTGGTCAGCATCGGCGGCTTCGTCAAGGAGTACCACGTCGAGGTGGATCCCGAGAAGCTGTATGCGCTGGGCCTGTCGCTGGAAGACGTGAGCGATGCCCTGTCCAAGTCCAACCGCAACGTGGGCGGCGGCCTGATGCGCCGCGGCGAGCAGTCGCTGATCATCCGCGGCATCGGCCTGCTGCGCACGCCGCAGGAGATCCAGGGCGTGGTGGTGGCCATGCGCGGCAGCGCGCCCGTGACCATTGGCGACGTGGCGCGCGTGGTGCAGTCGCATACGCCGCGCCAGGGCTCGGTGGGCATGGACGATGCCGACGACGTGGTCCAGGGCATCGTGCTGCTCAAGCGCGGCGAGAACCCCTCGGTGGTGCTGGACCAGATCCATGCCAAGGTGGCCGCGCTCAATGACGGCGGCCTGCCCGAGGGCATGCACATGGAGACCAACTACGACCGCTCCGACCTGGTCGGCCACACGCTGGGCACGGTGCAGCACAACCTGCTGTTCGGCGCCACGCTGATCGTGGGCGTGCTGTGGCTGTTCCTGCGCAGCCTGCGCGGCTCGCTGATCGTGGCCACGGTGATCCCGCTGTCGCTGCTGGTGGCCTTCATCGGCCTGCACCTGCTGGGCATGCCGGCCAACCTGATCTCCATGGGCGCCATCGACTTCGGCATCATGGTGGACGGCGCCGTGGTGCTGGCCGAGAACATCATCCGCAACGCCCGCCTGCGCAAGCCGCAGACGCAGGCGGACATGCGCCACATCATCATCGACTCGGCCGTTGCCGTGGCCAAGCCCACGCTGTTCGCCATGGCCATCGTGATCGCGGCGCTGATCCCCGTGTTCTCGCTGGAAAGCATCGAGGGCCGCATCTTCCGTCCGCTGGCCATGACCTACAGCTTCGCGCTGCTGGGTGCCCTGGTCTTCGCCATGGGCCTGGTGCCGGCGCTGTGCGCGCTGTTCCTCAAGCCCCAGCACGTGATGGTGGAAGAGCCCAAGATCTTCGACCGCGCGCACCACGGCTACCAGCACTGGATCGGCACCCTGCTGGGTGCCGGGCGCCGCCGCGTCATCGTCATCGTCGGCTCGCTGGCCATTCTGGTGGCTGCCGGCGTGTCGGCCGCCTGGCTGGGCACGGAATTCCTGCCCGAACTCGATGAGGGCGACGCCTACGTGCTGGTGCAGATGCCCGCATCGATCTCGCTGGAAAAGGGCCAGGAAGTGCTGCGCGACGTGCGCCTGCGCCTGAAGACCTTCCCCGAGGTGATCACCGTCACCACCGAGCAGGGCCGGCCCGAGTCCGGCACCGACAACGAGACGCTGAACCTGGCCAAGGTTCTGGTGCGCCTGAAGGGCCACGGCGAATGGCGCAAGGGCCTGACCAAGCCCCAGCTCATCGAGCAGATGCGCGCCACGCTGAGCGAGATTCCGGGCGTGTCGTTCAACTTCGCCCAGCCCATCCGCGACAGCGTGGAGGAATCGACGTCCGGCGCGCGCGGCCAGGTGGTGCTCAAGGTCTTCGGCCCCGACATTCCGCAACTGCGCGCCATCCTGCAGCAGACCGTGGACCTGGTGAAGGACATCGACGGCGTGGTCGATCTGGGCCTGTACCGCGATGCGCCTGCACCCCAGGTCCACGTGGAGTTCGACCGCCAGTCGCTGGCGCGCCAGGGCATTGCCATGGAGACCGCGCAAAAGACGCTGGAGGCGGCGCTGGCCGGCAACATCTCCACCACGCTGTGGGAGGGCGAGTACCCCGTGCCCGTGCGCGTGCGCCTGCCCTATGTGGACCGCATGGATGAGGAGCGCATCCGCAACATCGCCATCCCCCTGCCCAACGGCGGCTCGGTGCCGCTGCATTCGGTGGGCCAGGTCGCCATCAAGATCGGCAACTCCTCCATCTTCCGCGAAGGCAATGCGCGCTACATGGCGCTCAAGTTCAACGTGGAAGGCCGCGACATCGGCTCCGTGGTCAAGGACACGCTGGCCACGTTCAAGAAGAACGTGAAGATCCCCGAGGGCTACCAGGCCGTCTGGGGCGGTGAGTGGGAGAACCAGCAGCGCGCGGCCGCACGCCTGAAGATCGTGGTGCCGCTGTCGCTGATCATCGTCTACGCCCTGCTGTTCGGCGCGCTGGGCCAGGCGCGCAGCGCCAGCATCATCTTGCTGTGCGCGCCCTTCACCATGGTGGGCGGCATCGCGGCCCTGCACTTTGCGGGCATCGAGCTGTCCATCAGCGCGGCCATCGGCTTCATCGCGCTGCTGGGACAGGTGGCGCTGGCCGGCCTGCTGGTGATCTCGGCCGTGGAGGAATTGCGACGGCAGGGCATGCCCATGATGCAGGCCCTGGTCGAGGGCGCTGCCGAGCGCATGCGCTCCATCGTGCTCGTGGCGCTGCTGGCGCTGCTGGGCCTGCTGCCCATGGCACTGTCCACGGGCGTGGGCAGCGAGACGCAAAAGCCCTTCGCCTCCGTGATCGTGGGCGGCATGGTGGTGCTGCCCCTGGTGGCCCTGGTGCTGCTGCCCGTGCTCTATGCGCTGCTGGGCCCCAAGAACATGTTGACGCAGGAAGAACTCGATGAAAAAGAGTGATAGCCCCCTGAGCGGCTTCGCCGCTTCCCCCTCTCGCTTCGCGGGGGGGACGACGCCCTCGCCGCGAGGCGGCTCTAGCTCGGCGTCCCTGGCTTTTGGTCGCGCCGGTTTTGCAGGCAGCGCCCGTTATCGGGCCCTGTTTGTGGCTGTGGCGCTGTGCTGGGGGGCGGGTTCTGCGCTTGCGCAGCAGGCTGCACCCGCTGCACCCGCTGTACCCGCTGTACCCGCTGTACCCGCTGTACCCGCTGTACCTGGCGGGGCGGCTGTGCCGGCCATCACTGCGGCGCCTGCCTCCGAGGTGGCTCCGGCGGCTGCGCCGCAGCAGCCGGTGGGGATGCAGGAGTATCTGCAGATGGTGGTGCGCAACCAGCCCCAGCTGGCGGCGCAGCGGCTGCAGATCGGGATTGCGCAGGCGGACAGCCGCACGGCGGCGGCGTTTCCCAATCCCACGGCGTCGTACAGCAGCAAGCCGGGCGAGAAGCAGTGGGGCATCGAGCAGCCGCTGCCCATCTTCGGCCAGCGGCGCTTGCGCATGGAGAACGCGCGCAAGGGCGAGACGGCGGCGCGTGCCAATGTCGAGGTGGCCGTGGCCACCACGCTCAACGATGCAGCCACGGCCTTCATCGACCTGCTGATGACGCAGCAGCGCCTGAAGGTGTGGGAAGAGGCGCAGGAGTCGCTGAACGGCGCAGGCAATATCGTGCGCGGCCAGATCGAGGCCGGCGCGCGCAGCCGCTATGACGGCGCCCGCCTGAGCCTGCAGCAGGCCCAGATGGCCATGCAGGTCAGCCAGGCCCAGTCGGACTGGCAGGACGCCGCCTCGCATGCCGCCGCCCTGGCCGCCCTGCCCCAATGGGCGCCGCGCGCCACGGGCAGCCTGCAGGCCGTGCCCGTGGGCCAGCTGCTGCACGAGCAGGAGCTTTGGGAGGCCGCGCGCCTGCGCCTGCCGGCCCTGGTGGCCGCCCAGGCCGAGCTGGACCAGTTGCGCCACAAGGTCGAGCTGGAGCGCCGCGAAGCCCTGCCCACGCCCAGCGTGAGCGTGGCGCGCGTGCGCAACCGCCTTGACGGCAACTACAACCAGATCGGCGTGTCGGTGGAGCTGCCGCTGTTCGATCGCCGCGAAGGCCCCATCGCGCGTGCCCAGGTGGAGGCCGAACAGGCCCAGCTGCGCTACGACGCCGCGCTGATCGAGGCGCGTACCGAGCTGCAGCGCGCCATCAAGCAACTGAAGCTGCGCCGCGATGCCGTGCGCGCCTACGAAAAGCAGGGCCTGGCCCAGATCGCGCCGCTCAACCAGATGGCCCAGGACGCCTACAAGCTGGGCCAGGGCTCCATCCTGGAGCTGATCGATTCGCTGGGATCGATCAACGAGCACCGCCTGGAGCACCTGGACCTGGTCAAGGAAATGATGCTGGCCGAGTGGCAGGTGCGCGTGGCCAGCGGCGATCTGCCGATGTGGGCAGCGCCCTGAGGCGCTTGACGCCCTTCCCCTCCTGCTGTGCGGGAGGGGCGGTCGGACCCTGGGAGGCACCCCGCGGTGTGCCTGGTCCGGATCACGCCAGTTTCATGCGGTGCGATGCCGCGCAGCGCAGCCCAAGGCTGAAAAGAGGTGGTAAACATGCCGGCACCCCCACCGATCTCGGCGGAGTCTGGCGCGCCGTATAGTGTCTGCCTCAGTTTCGAGTCAGGCCCTGCCGCCCGCATGTACCGCTATCTCATCATCGAAGACGACGCGCTGAACGCGCGCTACATCGCCGAAGGCCTGCGCCAGCAGGGCGCGCAGGTGGCGGTGTGCAGCGATGGTGTGCAGGGCATCGCCATGGCCGTGGGCGAGAGCTGGGATGTGATCATCCTCGACCGCATGCTGCCCAACGGCTTCGACGGCCTGCAGATCCTGCAGACGCTGCGCTCCATGGGCAAGCAGACGCCGGTGCTGGTGCTCAGCGCCCTGTCGGCCACGGACGAGCGCGTGCGCGGCCTCAAGGCCGGCTGCGACGACTACCTGACCAAGCCCTTTGCCTTCTCCGAACTCTCGGCGCGCCTGGAGGCCCTGGTGCGCCGCGCCCAGATCCCGGCCCCTGCGCGCGAGATGCGCCTGGCCGACCTGCGGCTGAACCTGCTCACGCGCAGCGCCGAGCGCGCAGGCCAGCCGCTGGCCCTGCAGCCGCGCGAGTTCCGCCTGCTGGCCTTTCTGATGCAGCATGCGCACCAGATCGTCACGCGCACCATGCTGCTGGAGTCGGTGTGGGACTACCGGTTCGACCCGCAGACCAATGTCATCGACGTGCACATCAGCCGCCTGCGCGGCAAGGTGGACAAGGGCTTCGAGCCTGCGCTGATCCACACCGTGCGCGGTGTGGGCTACAGCCTGTCGGACCGGCCGCAGGACCTGCCGCAGGTGGCCTGATCCCATGTCGCTGGCCAAGCCCTGGAGCTCCACGGCCTTCCGGCTGGCGCTGACCTACGGCGTGCTGCTGGTGCTGACCATGTCCATCGTGCTGTCGGTGTTCTACGTGCAGACCGTGGGCGTGCTGCGCATGCGCATGGACCGGCAGGCCGAGAACCACATGCGCCGCCTGGTCGAGCACCGCGACAAGTACGGCGAGCCCGCGCTGGAGGCCGAGATCCAGCAGACCCTGCTGGACGGCGTCAACACCGATACCGAAATCCTCATCCTCATGGATGGCGACGGCAATCCCATCATCGGCAACGCCGACGTGGTGCCCGCACGCCGCCTGACGGAGATGGGCGTGCGCGATCTCAAGGTGCGGCGCAACGGCCGCATCATCGCGGGCCGCGTGGCCGTGGCCCAGCTGTCCGACGGCAAGCTGCTGGCCGTGGGCAGCGACATGCAGGTGCAAAGCGATGTGGAGGAACTGTTCGGCCGCGCCAGCCTGCTGGCCGGCCTGGTGGCCCTGGGCATGGCCGTGCTGGGCGCCGGGGCCTTCCGGCGGGTGGTGGAAGAGCGTGCCGCCGACATCCGCAGCACCATGGCGCGCGTGGCCACGGGCGACCTGCGCCAGCGCATTCCGGTCACGCGCCGCGACGATGAGTTCACGCTGCTCAACCGCGACATCAACACCATGCTGGACCGGCTCGAACTGCTGATGGACGGCATACGCCATGTCTCCAACACCATCGCCCACAACCTGCGCACGCCGCTGACGCGCATCCTGCTGCGCCTGCGCAATGCCCAGCAGGCCACGCCCGAGGAAAAGAACGAGACGCTGGCGCTGGTGGCCCAGGAAGTGGCCGAGCTGGGCGTGGTCTTCGACAAGCTGCTGCAGATTGCCGAAGTGGAAAGCGGCGCCAGCCGCAAGAACTTCGCGCCCGTGGACCTGCGTGCCCTGCTGGTCGACGTGGTGGAGTTCTACGAACCGCTGGTCGAGGACGCGGGCGGCGTGCTGCGCCTGGAGGTCGAGGGCACGCCCATGGCGCTGGGTGACGGCGACCTGCTGGCCAGCGCCGTGGCCAACCTCGTGGACAACGCCATCAAGTACGGATCACTGCCCGACAGCGACCACGGCGCCGACATGCTGCTGCGCGCGGGCGTGGCCCACGAGCACGGCATGGACGGCGGCGCCTGGGGCGTGGAAATCATCGTCCAGGATCGGGGGCCGGGCGTGGACGCGCAGACGCGCGAGAAGATGAGCACCCGCTTTTACCGCGCCGAATCGGACCGCGAAGGCTATGGCCTGGGCCTGGCCAGCGTGCTGGCCATCGTGCAGCTGCACGGCGGCAAGCTGGGCTTCGAGAACATGCATCCGGGCCTGCAGGCGCGCATTTGGCTGCCCGGGTTGCCCACGGCCTGAAGCCGTTTCAGCGGTCCTTGTGACCGTAGGCGCAAAAGCCGGGCTTGGGGCCCTTCTTGGGGTGCAGGCGACAGGTTTCGGGCCGCTTGTCGTAGACCGTGCAGCGCCGCGACTTGGCATCCAGGAAATTGCAGTCCCCGCTGGCGCGCCGCGCCATGGTGAAGATGTTGTGCTTGGGGTTGTAGTGGTCGATCAAGCGCATCTTCATCAGCCGCTTGGCGATGAGCTTGGGCTCCACGTTGTCCACCTCGAACGGATCCACCAGCTCCAGCCGCACCAGATCGGGCAGCTGCACCTCCAGCGGCATGGTGCAGCAGTTGGCCGCACAGCTGTCGCACATGCCGGGCTTGTATTTGCTCCAGGAGTCGAGGCGGTCGACGTCGACGATGCTGATGGGGGATCTCATGGTGGGGGGATGGGCGTGTGCAGGGCCGCTATTTTTCGCCAGAAAGCCCGGCGGCGGTTGCCGCGCCGGCGTAGCCAAGCGACGGGGCGGGTCTTTGGGGGACGCTGCCCCTGCATCCATCCCCTGGCCTTCAGGCCGGCCGCTTCCTCAGCAGGTACTTCTGAAACCCGTCGGACACCCGCTCGTCGCGCTGGTTCAGCACCTCGGTGGCCAGGGTCAGCACGCCCGTGGTGTTGCCGGGCTTGAGCTCGGACACCGTCAGCGTGCAGTACAGCGTGTCGCCCACATAGACCGGGGCCAGGAAGCGGCTGCCCTGCTCCAGAAAGCCCTTGAGCGATTCCTCGACCATGTGCGGGAACAGGCCGGCGCCTGCCGCCGTCTGTATGGCCACCTGGTAGCCGTGGGCCAGCATGTGGGGCATGCCGCGCGCACGGCAGTACTCCACGTCGTAGTGCACGGGATGGTTGTCGCCGCTGGCCAGCTGGAAGGCGGCGAACAGGGCATCGGTCATGGTGCGCGAGGGCAGGGTGAAGACCTCGCCCAGCGCGAAGTCTTCAAAGTAGCGCTGGGCGCACAGGGATGGGTGGCGTGGCATGGCGACTCTCCTCAGTTCGCGCTCATGTGGGCGGCCCGGGCGACCTTGCCCCATTTGTCCAGCTCCTGCTTGAGGAAGGCGGCCAGCGCCTGGGGGCGCGGCTGCTTTTCCAGCACCAGGCCCATGTCGTAGGCCTTTTTCTGCAGCCCGGCATCGTCCACCGTGGCCTGCAGGCTGGACTGCAGGCGGGCAATCAGCGCTGGCGGCGTGCCTGCGGGGGCGAACACGGCGTTCCAGGTATAGGCCTCGTAGCCGGGCACCTGCTCGGCAATGGCAGGCGTGTCGGGTGTCTGCGGCAGGCGCTGGGCCATGGTGGTGGCCAGCAGGCGCACCGTGCCCGCCTTGACCTGGGCCAGGCCCGTGGGAGCGCTGTCCAGCATGAAGGCCAGGTGGCCGCCGATGAGGTCCTGTATGGCCGGCGCACTGCCCCGGTAGGGCACATGCTGGGCCCGGGTGCCCGCCATCAGGTTCAGCAGCTCCGCACCCAGGTGCGGAGCGCTGCCCACGCCCGCCGAGGCATAGTTGACCTGGCCGGGCCGCGCCCGCAGATAGGCCAGGAAATCCGGCAGGCTCTGCACGGGCAGCCGCTTGTCCACCACCAGCACCAGCGGCGCCCTGGCGAGCAATCCCACGGGCGCGAAGTCTTCCTCCGTGCGGTAGCCCAGCTTGTCGTGGATGTAGGGATTGACGGCATGCGCCACCGTGGTCAGCAGCAGGGTGTAGCCGTCAGGGGCTGCCTTGGCAACCGCCTCCGTGCCCACCAGGGTGCCGGCACCCGTGCGGTTCTCGATCACCACGGGCGTGCCCAGCTTCTGGCTCCAGACATCGGCCATGGCGCGGCCGAAGGTGTCGGTGGGGCCGCCTGCCGCGTAGGGAATCACCAGCTTGATGGGGCGCGCAGGATAGTCCTGCGATGCGGCCGCGCCGGCGGCCAGAAGCAGGGCGGTGAGAAGGGTTTGGCGTCTTGCCGTCTTGAAGTCCATAATTTTCTCCGTTGTCTCCTGGCGCCGACTATAGAAATGCGCGGCCAATGCAGCCAGTCGAATCATTGATAGGGCGGTTAGAAACCGTCTAACACCAAGGAAATGCTCCCGGCGGGCATGTAACGGATGCGATATGAATTGACGGATCTCAGGGTTTTCCTTGCCATTGCCCAGGCCAAAAGCCTCAGCGCAGGCGCGGCTGAAATGCATTTGACGGCGCCATCTGCCAGCTACCGGCTCAAGAATCTGGAGCAGGCCATGGGTGCATCGCTGTTTGAAAGAACGTCCAAAGGCATGGTGCTGACCCCGGCGGGAATGACGGTCAAGAAATACGCCGATTCCATTTTCGGCAGCGTGGACCGCTTGCACGGAGAAATGCAAAGACATATCAATGGAATATCAGGCCATATCCGCGTCTTTGCCAACAGCAGCACGCTGACGGGAATTGCGCCCGTGCTCAGCCGCTATCTGGCCCATTATCCGAACGTCAATGTGGACCTGGAGGAGCGCCTGAGCGAAGATACGGTGCGCGCCGTGCTCGACGGCAATGCCGACGTGGGCCTGGTGGCCGGCCAGATCGATCTGCATGGCCTGCATGCCATCACCTATGGCCACGATGAACTGGTGTTTGTGGTGCCCGCTGGTCACCCCTTGGCCGCCAGCAGCAGGGTGCAGCTAGAAACTGCGCTGACCTACGACCTGGTCTCGATCGGCCGCAAGACCAGCAACTTCCTCTACCTCCAAGGCATGGCTTCCAAACTGGGCATGAATCCCAGGGTACGTGTGCACGCACCAACATTCGAGGCCGTGCTGCAGTGCGTGCAGGAAGGCGTGGGCATTGCGCTGGTGCCACGCTCCATTGCCCGGCCGGCGCTGCAGGCGCGCCGGCTGGCTGCCGTGGGTCTGGACGAGGCCTGGGCGCAGCGCGAGCAGAAGGTGGTCACGCGCGAACCCGAAACCCTGCCCGCCTATGCCCGCGATTTCGTGGCCTATGTGGCGGCCCAGCCTTTGCCCGAGGAAGGCGCCGTGCAGGAAACCCTGCCTTAGAAGATTTGAAATTCCGCTTAGAAAATGCCGACTGGCTGGGTGATGGTCGCACTTCTAGAATGCGGCGAATCGAATATTCGCCTCGTTCAAGAAAATGCAGACACGCCCATTGGATGGTTTGACGGTATTGGCCATGGAACACGCCGTGGCAGGGCCTTTTGCCAGCCGGCAGCTGGCGGACCTGGGTGCCAGGGTCATCAAGCTGGAGCGATTGCCCGATGGGGATTTTGCACGGGGCTATGACGACAAGGTCCATGGTGAATCATCCTTTTTTGTCTGGGCCAATCGGGGAAAGCAAAGCCTGGCCGCAGATATCAAGACCGCCGAGGGGCAGAATATCGTCGGGAAAATACTGGAAAACGCCGATATCCTGATCCAGAACCTGGCCCCGGGTGCCATGCAGAGAATGGGCATGGATTTCGACAGCCTGCATGAGAAATATCCGCGTCTCATCGTCTGCGATATATCGGGCTATGGCGAGGGCGGCCCGCTCAGCGACAGGAAGGCCTATGACCTGCTGATCCAGGCGGCAGCTGGCCTGATCTCGGTCACGGGCACGCCCGACCAGCCCGCGCGCGTGGGCATTTCCATCGCCGACATCGCGGCCGGCATGTATGCCTACTCGGGCATTTTGTCCGCCCTGCTGCAGCGCGCCCGCACGGGCCGGGGCCTGCGCGTGGAGGTTTCCATGCTGGAGGCGCTGGCCGAATGGATGTCCTACCCGCTGAACTTCGCCCACTACGGCGGCACGGCGCCTGCGCGCAGCGGGCTGACCCATCCTTCCATCGCGCCCTATGGCCAGTACACGGCCGGTGATGGCCAGAGCCTGATTTTCGGCCTGCAGAACGACCGCGAATGGCACAGCTTCTGCACCCATGTGCTGCAGCAGCCCGCGCTGGCGCAGGACGCGCGCTTTGCCACCAACCTGCAGCGCGTGGCGCACCGCGCGGAACTCGATGCGGTGATCGCATCCGTGCTGGCTCACCTGAGCCGCGAACAGGCCATGCAGCGCCTGGATGCAGGCGGCATCGCCAACGCGCCGCTCAACGACATGCACGCGGTCTGGAACCATCCGCAATTGCAGGCGCGCGAACGCTGGCGCGAGGTGGCCACGCCCGCCGGCAGCATCCAGGCCCTGCTGCCCCCGGCCACGCTGTCGGATGCCGAAGCCGCCATGGGCGCCGTGCCCGCGCTGGGCGAGCATACGCAGGCGCTGTGGGAGGAGTTTGGCGGGCAGGCTCGAGGCCGGCAAGAGTGATGCCCGATGGGTCCAGGCGGGCGATGGCGGTTGAACGACGCAACCCATTCGAGCGTGGCGAACTCGACCGCTTCCTTGGTTGTCATCGGCTCTCTTGAGAGGGACGAAAAGGGTCGCGCTCAGGCCGCGAGCGCTGCACGCAAGCGCTCGATGCTTCGCCGCCGCTCGGCGCGTGCTTCGAGCGCCTGCGCCATATCGACTTCGACAAAGCGTGCCTTGTGGTTTGGCTGCATCTGGGCGATGAGATCCATGTCGGCGCTGATGACGGTGCCCACCATCGCGTAGCCGCCGCCCGAGACCGCATCACGGTGCAGGATGATCGGTTCGCGTCCGCCCGGCACCTGGATGGAACCGTATGGGTAGCCCGCATCGACGATGTTCGACGGGTCGTCGCCCGCGCCGAATGGCGGCGTGCGCTCGTGGAACTTCAGCGGCGTGCCGTTCTTGTAGCGGTAGCCGATGCGGTCGGCTTCGGAACCGACGGTCCAGGTGTCGGCGAAGAAGCTTTGCACCGACACCTCCTGCAGTCGGTGAAAGTAGATGCCCGGCAGCACACGCAGGACCACTTCCTTGTCGAGCACCGGCAGCAATGCGGCCTGCACCGTGCGACCCGCGCGGGCGGCGGCGGACGGTACTCCCACGGGCAGTCTGTCGCCGGCCAGCAGCTTGCGTCCGTTGAAGCCGCCGAATGCGCCCAGGCCATAGGTCGAGCGGCTGCCCAGCACCACCGGCACGTCGATGCCGCCGGCCACGGCGATGCACATGCGCGCGCCGAGCTTCATGAAGTCGAAGCCGAGCCTGTCGCCGGCCTGCACCGCGAATGCGGTATTGCGTGGCACCTCATTGCCGTTGAGCTTGATCTTCGCGTCGGCGCCGGTCACGGCCACCAGCGCGGGCGCGTCGAACTGCAGCTCGGGCCCGAGCAGCGTGCTTTCGATGACGGCCGCCCCTTCGTCGTTGCCGACCAGCAGGTTTGCGAGCACCAGGCTTTGCTGGTCGAGCGCACCCGACAGCGGAATGCCCAGGTGGTAGTAGCCGGGGCGGCCGGCGTCCTGCACGCTGGTCGCGAGGCCGGGCTTGAGCACTTCAATCGCCATGGAGCACTTTCAGGAGCTGTTGGTTGTAGCCGCCCGGGTCGGCCAGGAAATCGTTGAGCGAGAACGACACTGGCGCGATGCGCAGCGCGTAGGTGCCGGCCTCGACCTGCGCGATCTGGCGGTCGTACTCGGCGCGGTCAATGGGCTTGTACTTGACGATGTCGCCGGGCTGGAAGAACACCATCAGCTCCTTCAGGTAGGACAGCCGTTGCGCCGGGTCGAAGATGGGCGCGGGCGTGACACCGAACATCTGGTAGCCGCCCGCACCACGCACCGAGTAGATGCAGCTGAAGCAACCGCCGTGGCCCAGCGTGAGCCTGGGCGTGTCGGTGCGCGGGCTCAGGTACTTGGGCACCTGGATCTGGCGCTGGCGCTCGACCATCTGGAACAGAAAGGGCAGGCCGGCCACGAAGCCGACCATCGACACGAACCAGGGCGCCGACGAGTGCGCCTCGATGAAGGCCTCGACCGAGACGTGGCCGTTGATGCGCGCCGCGTACTCGATGTCGGTGCCCGACGGGTCCTGGTGCCGCTCGCGAAAGCGCATCAGCGTCTCGTGCGTCCACGGGTCGTTGTAGAGCACGGGAATCTCGACGATGCGCGTCTGCATCTGCAGGTCGGCATCGCCCAGGCCCGCTTCGATGTCTTTGAGCATGGCGAGCAGTGCGTCGGGCGCGATCGCATCGGGATCGAAGCGCACGAGGTAGGCGGCGTTGGCGGGACAGATCTCGGTCACGCCCGTGATCTCGCCCGCCTGTGCGCGGCGGCGCAGCTCATTGCAGATGGCCATGCCTTTGAAGAACGCGGGCAGCGACATCTCTTCGCTGATCTCGACGAACAGGTGCTCGTCGCCGCCGAAGCTGTAGCGGGCCTGGGTGGGGAGGGTGCTGGCAGCGGTCATGCGGTCACCTCCGCAAGTGGGGCGGGTGCGTCGGCCAGCGGATTCAACGCCAGCCAGGTTTCGAGAAAGCCCGTGTGGAATGCGGCCTGCGCCACGCCCGCGTCCTCGCACAGTGCGCGGTGCAGCGGGATCGTGGTGTGGATGCCTTCGACCTGCAGCTCGTCGAGCGCGCGCCGCATGCGGGCCAGCGCGCCGGCGCGATCGGTGTCGTGCACAATCAGCTTGCCCAGCAGCGAGTCGTAGTACGCCGGCACGGTGCAGCCGGGGAACAGCATGGTGTCGAAGCGCACGCCGGGGCCGCCCGGCACCACGAGCTGCGACACGAGGCCCGGGCTGGGCATGAAGTTCTTCGCGGCGTTCTCGGCGTTGATGCGCACCTCGATGGCCGCGCCGGTCAGCCGGATGTCTTCCTGCTGCAGGCGCAGCGGCTGGCCCAGCGCGATGCGCAGCATCTCCTTCACGAGGTCGATGCCGGTGATCATCTCGGTGACGGGGTGCTCGACCTGGATGCGCGTGTTCATCTCGATGAAGAAGAACTCGCGCGTGTCGTCGTCGTACAGGTATTCGAGCGTGCCCGCGCCGCGGTAGGCCACGGCATGGGCCAGCCGCAGCGCCGATTCGCACAGCGCCGCGCGCGTGGCCTCGCTGATGGCGGCCGAGGGCGCTTCTTCCCACACTTTCTGGCGGCGTCGCTGCAGCGAGCATTCGCGCTCGAAGCAGTGAACCACGCGCTGGCCGTCGCCCAGGATCTGCACCTCGATGTGGCGCGCCTGGCGGATGAAGCGTTCGAGGTACACCTCGCCGTTGCCGAAAGCGGCCTGCGCCTCCGCCGTGGCGGTGGCGAACTGCTGGCGCAGCTTGGCTTCGTCGTGCGCCACGCGAATGCCGCGCCCGCCCCCGCCGGCCGAGGCCTTGATCATGATGGGGTAGCCGATGTCCTTTGCCACCGCAACGGCGGTGTCGGCATCTGTCACTGCCCCCACGCTGCCGGGCACGGTGGGCACGCCGGCCTTCATGGCCGCGGCGCGCGCGGCGGCCTTGTCGCCCATGGTGCGGATCGCGTGCGGTGTCGGGCCGACGAACACCAGACCCGCGCCCTCGATGCGCTCGGCGAACGCGGCGTTCTCCGACAGGAAACCGTAGCCCGGATGCACGGCGCCGGCGCCGCTGTCGGCTGCCGCTTCAAGAATGGCGTCTACGCTCAGATAGCTCCTGGTGGCATGCGCCGGGCCAATGCGCACGGCTTCGTCGGCCATGCGCACCGCGAGGCTTTGCGCGTCAGCGTCGCTGTAGACGGCGACGGTCTTGAGGCCCAGTTCCTTCGCGGCGCGGATGATGCGCACCGCGATCTCGCCGCGGTTGGCGATTAGCAGCTTGTCGAATGCGGCGGTCATGGTCCGGGCCTCACGCCGTTTCGATGACGGCCAGCGCTTGGCCAGGATCGACGGGTTCGCCGTTCTCCACGGCAAAGCCCCGCAGCCGTCCGGCCACGTCGGCCGTGACTTCGCTGAACTGCTTCATCACCTCGACCAGGCCGATCACATCGCCCACGGCCACGGTGTCGCCTTCGGCCTTGAATGGCGGCGCGTCAGGCGCCGAACGGCGGTAGAAGGTGCCCGGCAGCGGGCTCAGGACTTCATGGGTAGCGGGCATCGATGCACTCCTGGAAAGCGGGAACAGGAACGAAAGCGGGAAGAACGGAAAACTCAAGGCTGCGCCGGCGCAGCCGCACCGGCAAAACCTGCAACTTCGATGCCGTGCTCGGCCAGTGCGCGGCGCGTGGCCTGCACGAGCGCCAGCGCGCCGGGCGTGTCGCTGTGGATGCACACCGAGTCGAAGCCGATCGCCAGGTCCTGGCCTTCGACCGTGCGCACCACGCCTTCGGTGCAGGCGCGCAGCACCTTGGCGGCCACGGCCTCGGGGTCGAGCGCGCCGACGCGGCGGGTGAAGACGATGGAGCCGCTCAGGTCGTAGTCGCGGTCGGCATAGAACTCGCGCGCCACGGGCTGGCCCAATTCGCGCGCCACCTGGAAGGTGACGGACGATTCCATGCAGAACAGGCGCAGCGTCGGTTCGATCTGCTGCAGGGCCGTGACGAGTGCGCGCGACAGCGCCTCGTCGCGCGCCGCATGCATGTAGAGCGCGCCGTGCGGCTTGATGTGCTGCAGCGTCATGCCGGCCAGCCGCGCGAATTCGCGCAGCGCGCCGAGCTGGTAGACCATGTCGTTCACCAGCTCGTCGGCCGGTGCATTGATATGGCGGCGCCCGAAGCCCACGAGGTCGCGAAAGCCCGGGTGCGCGCCGATGCCCACGCCGTTTTCCCGGGCCAACAACACCGTCTTGCGCATGATGTTCGGATCACCCGCATGAAAGCCTGTGGCGATATTGGCCGAACTGATCAACGGCATCAATTCCTGGTCCACACCATCGCCGATGGCCCATGGACCGAAGCTTTCGCCCATGTCGGAGTTCAGATCAATCAGCGTCTTCTTCACGTTTTTGCCTTGTGTTGTTGGCACGGCCAGATGGCAGCAATGCGGGACAAGGTGAAGATTAGTCAGCTGAAAATCGGCTGAAAAGCATTATTTACAGGCGATGCGATATCTGAAAAACAGATACGCCGACTGCCTGCAATGAACGCTACCCTGCAGATCAGTGAATCCTCGGTATCGGATTTGCGCGCGCTGGCATGTAATTTTTGAGAGATAAGTAAATACCCCAGGAAGACCGCACCATGTCTCTGACCCTTCGCCAGCTCAAATACTTCACGGCGGTGGCCGAAGTGGGGCGCATCTCACATGCGGCACTGCAACTCAACATCTCGCAATCGGCGGTGACCACGGCAGTCCGGGAGCTGGAGGAAATGCTGGGGCAGCAGCTGTTTGAGCGACAGCCTCATGGCGTGGAACTGACCCGGGCCGGACGGCGGTTTCTGAGCCATGCCTATGCCGTGCTCTCGGCTGCAGACGAGGCGGTCCACATGCCGCATGAGGGAGTGAATGTCGAGGGGACGCTGACCATTGCCGCCACCTACACGGTGCTCGGCTACTTCTTGCCCCATCACCTTCAGCGTTTCGAGCAATTGCATCCGCAGATCAAGGTCAAGGTGCACGAAGTAGTGCGTGAAGCCATTGAGGAGGGGCTGATCACGCAGCAATACGACATGGGAGTACTGCTCACCTCCAATGTGGTGCTGCGCGAGCTGTCGCTCGAGACATTCTTTGGCTCGCAACGCCGACTGTGGGTGCCGGCCAAGCATGCGCTGCTCGAAAAGGCGGAAGTCACGCTGGCCGATGTGGCGGCCGAGCCCTACATCCTGCTCACCGTGGACGAGGCTGCGGGCACTGCAATGAAATATTGGAGCAAGACGCCGTACCAGCCTCAGATCAGGCTGCGCACGAGCTCGGTAGAAGCAGTGCGCAGCACCGTGGCGAATGGCCTAGGCGTGACCGTTCTCTCGGATATGGTTTATCGACCTTGGTCGCTGGAGGGAAAGCGCATTGAAACCATCAGTCTGCGCGACGCCGTGCCTACGATGAACATCGGGCTTGGGTGGAAGCAAGGCATCGAATTTTCCCCAGCGATGACGGCGTTTCGCGACTACTTTCGGCAGTTGTTTCTCG
Organism: Delftia sp. RIT313; assembly: GCF_000632165.1. Classification (NCBI taxonomy): domain Bacteria; kingdom Pseudomonadati; phylum Pseudomonadota; class Betaproteobacteria; order Burkholderiales; family Comamonadaceae; genus Delftia; species Delftia sp. RIT313. The sequence continues at coordinate 24,757 of NZ_JFYT01000033.1, forward strand.
AGCCGGTCGTGCATCAAGGCAGAAGGAGGCCCGGCGGTTGATGTCGTTGTTTGGACATGCCCGTTTCTGCATTCAGCAAAACGGCTTCCAACGAATTTCTCGCGCATGCGAATGAATCAATTGAGGCATCACATCATGGCCCGGGTGAAGAATGCCGGCGATTCTCGGATCGATCGACATTCTCTTTCCAGCCGTTGTTTTGCACGCTTGATCTGGCGATGCGCTGGTGCCCGGGTATCAGTGGCATGCTGATCCCGGGCTTTGCGTTGCTGTTGGCGCCATGCTGTGCAATCCAATGCCGCACTGCAGGGTCAACAGCTCGATGGCGACGTCGAAGGTTCTACGAGATGGAGGAGAACCTGCGCGATCACACGTCGATATTGCCCGCCCGCAGCGCATTCGTCTCGATGAATTCCCGGCGTGGCTCCACTTCATCGCCCATGAGCATGGTGAACACGCGGTCGGCCTCGATGGCGTCGCCGATCTGCACCTGCAGCAGGCTGCGCACGGTGGGGTCCATGGTGGTTTCCCACAGCTGCTCGGGGTTCATTTCGCCCAGGCCCTTGTAGCGCTGGCGGGCCGTGGTGCGTTCGGCTTCGTGCAGCAGCCATTGCATGGCTTGGCGGAAGTCGCCGGCCTTGTCGCTCTTGGCCTTTTCGCCCTCGCCACGCGTGACCTTGGCGCCTTCGCCCAGAAGGCCGTTGAAGTTCTGGGCTTCGTCGGCCAGCGCGGCGTAGTCGTGGCTGCGCACGAACTCCTGGGTGAGGATGGAGCTCTTGATGTTGCCGTGGTGGTGGCGGCTGATGCGCAGCACGGGCTTTTCGGAGACCGGATCGATTTCGGCCGTGACCTCGGCGGGCACGCCCGTGGTGGTCAACTCGCGCAGCTTGGCCTCCAGGATGGGGGCGCAGGCCTGGGCCGCCTCGATGCTGTCCAGCGTGATCTGCACGCCGTCGGCGATGGCGCGCAGGGCCTCGGCATCCATGAAGTTGGACAGGCGGTCGATGACGGTCTCTGCCGCCAGGTGCATGTTGGCCAGCTTGGCCAGTTCCTCGCCGTCCAGCGTGCGCGGGTTGGCTCCGCCGGTGCTGACGCTGGCGTTCATCAGTGCGATGCGCAGCAGGTACTGGTTGAGCGCGGGGCCGTCCTTGATGTAGAGCTCTTCCTTGCCGTTCTTGACCTTGTACAGCGGCGGCTGGGCGATGTAGATGTGGCCGCGCTCGACCAGGTCCGGCATCTGGCGGTAGAAGAAGGTCAGCAGCAGGGTGCGGATGTGGGCGCCGTCCACGTCCGCGTCGGTCATGATGATGATGCGGTGGTAGCGCAGCTTGTTGGGGTCGAAGTCGTCGCTGCCGCTCTTGCCCGATTCGGCCGTGGCCTTGCCGATGCCGGTGCCCAGGGCCGTGATCAGGGTGACGATTTCGTTGCTGGTCAGCAGCTTTTCGTAGCGGGCCTTTTCCACGTTCAGGATCTTGCCGCGCAGCGGCAGGATGGCCTGGAACTTGCGGTCGCGACCTTGCTTGGCGGAGCCGCCGGCGGAGTCACCCTCGACGATGTAGATCTCGCACAGCGCCGGGTCCTTTTCCTGGCAGTCGGCCAGCTTGCCGGGCAGGCCCATGCCGTCGAGCACGCCCTTGCGGCGCGTCATCTCGCGGGCCTTGCGCGCGGCCTCGCGGGCACGCGCGGCATCGACGATCTTGCTGCACAGGATCTTGGCGTCGTTGGGCTTTTCTTCCAGGTAGTCGGTCAGCGCCTTGGCGACGATGTCCTCCACGGGCGCGCGCACTTCGCTGGAGACCAGCTTGTCCTTGGTCTGGCTGCTGAACTTGGGTTCGGGCACCTTGACGGACAGCACGCAGCACAGGCCTTCGCGCATGTCGTCGCCGCTGACCTCGACCTTGGCCTTCTTGGCCAGTTCGTTCTGCTCGATGTACTTGCCGATCACGCGCGTCATGGCGGCGCGCAGGCCCGTCAGGTGGGTGCCGCCGTCGCGCTGCGGGATGTTGTTGGTGAAGCACAGCACCTGCTCGGCATAGCTGTCGTTCCACTGCATGGCGACTTCGACGCCGATCTCGGTGCCGGGGATGCCGCCGTAGCTTTCCGCAGGACGCGTGCCGTTGGCGTGGAAGGCCGTGGGGTGCAGCACCTTCTTGTTGGCGTTGATGAACTGCACGAATCCCATGACGCCGCCGGCGCCGGAGAAGTCGTCTTCGCGGCCGTCGCGCTCGTCCTTGAGGCGGATGCGCACGCCGTTGTTCAGGAAGGACAGTTCGCGCAGGCGCTTGGCCAGGATCTCGTAGCGGAACTCATGGTTCTGCGTGAAGATTTCCGTGTCGGGCAGGAAGTGGACCTTGGTGCCGCGCTTGTCGCTCTTGCCGACCACGCGCATGGGCGAGACCTCGACGCCGTCCACGATCTCGATCGGGCGGTTCTGCACGTGGCCGCGCGAGAAGTCGATTTCGTAGACCTCGCCATCGCGGCGCACGTTGAGCTTGAGCCAGATGGACAGCGCGTTCACGCAGGACACGCCCACGCCGTGCAGGCCGCCCGAGACCTTGTAGCTGTTCTGGTTGAACTTGCCGCCCGCGTGCAGTTCGGTGAGGGCGATCTCGGCCGCCGAGCGCTTGGGCTCGTGCTTGTCGTCCATCTTCACGCGCGTGGGGATGCCGCGGCCGTTGTCGATGACGGACAGGGAGCCATCGGCATGGATGGTGACCAGGATGTCGTCGCAGTAGCCGGCCAGGGCTTCGTCGATGGAGTTGTCCACCACTTCGAAGACCAGGTGGTGCAGGCCCGTGCCATCGGAGGTATCGCCGATGTACATGCCGGGGCGCTTGCGCACGGCCTCCAGGCCTTCGAGGATCTGGATCGCGCCTTCGCCATAGCCGCTGGAGTCTGAGCCTTCGGGGGCAATGGTCTGGTTTTCTGGCTTGTTCTCGTCGGTCATGGAAGGCCCTGGGGTAGTTCCGTCGGAAGCTGTCGCTTCGCTTGAAAATGTTCGATTCGGCCGCTGGCGCGGTGCGTAGGGACGCGCGCTGCGGGCTACGAGTCGGGTAGGGTGGTTGCGCACCGTGCACCGGCTTGTGCCACCGGGCGGCGGGTGCAGGGGCTGCGCAATGTGTCAGGCATCGGTGTCGTGTGGCGCGCGGTCAGATGCGCATGGGCATCACGACGTACTTGAAGCTGTCGTTCTCGGGGATGGTCAGCAGGGCCGAGCTGTTGCCGTCCTGCAGGTCGATCCTGATCATGTCCTGGCTCATGTTGGACAAGGCGTCGATCAGATAGGTGACGTTGAAGCCGATCTCGATGGTGTCGCCACCGTAGTCGATGTCCAGCTCGTCCATGGCCTCTTCCTGCTCGGCGTTGTTGGACGCCACGCGCAAGGTGCCGGGCTCCACCGTCAGGCGCACGCCCTTGAACTTGTCGCTGGTCATGATGGCCGTGCGCTGCAGGCTGGCCAGCAGCGGGGCGCGGCCCAGGGTCACGCTGTTGGTGTGGTTGCGCGGGATGACACGGTTGTAGTCGGGGAACTTGCCCTCGACCAGCTTGGTCACGAACTCCATGCCGCCAAAGGTGAACTTGGCCTGGTTGTTGGCGAACTGCATCTCGATGTGGGGCTGGTTCTCGCCGCCGGCATCCGACAACAGGCGCTGCAGCTCCAGCACGGTCTTGCGCGGCAGGATCACTTCCTGCTTGGGCACTTCCACGTCCAGCTGGCTGCTTGCAAACGCCAGGCGGTGGCCGTCGGTGGCCACCAGGGACAGCTGCTTGCCCTCGGCCACGAACAGGATGCCGTTGAGGTAGTAGCGGATGTCCTGCACGGCCATGGCGAAGGAGACCTGGCCCAGCAGGTCCTTGAGCACCTTCTGCGGCACGCTGAAGGAAGGGCCGAAGGCCGCAGCCTCCTGCACCAGCGGGAAGTCCTCGGCCGGCAGGGTCTGCAGCGTGAAGCGGCTCTTGCCGCCCTTGAGCACCATCTTGGCCTGCTGGGTCTCCAGGCTCACGGTCTGGTCGCCGGGCATGGTCTTGAGGATGTCGATCAGCTTGCGCGCGCCCACGGTGGTGGTGAAGTCGCCGGTGTCGCCGCCGAGCTCGGCGGTGGTGCGGATCTGGATTTCCAGGTCGCTGGTGGTCAGCTGCAATGCGTTGCCGGTCTTCTTGATCAGCACGTTGGCCAGGATGGGCAGCGTGTGGCGGCGTTCGACGATGCCGGACACCGATTGCAGGACCGCGAGAACTTTGTCTTGTGTGGCTTTCAGGACGATCATGTCAACCTCTGATTTAAGGATGCGGGTCTCGGTAGGAGCGGCGGCTCACAAATGAGCCCCCTCTTGCCGCTCGAATCCCCCATTTTGCCGCGTACATACGACCAGAACGGGGGAGTTTTCATCAACCTTTGAGAGTTTGCTCCAGCACGTGCAGCTGCTGGTTCAGCTCGGTCAGTTGCTGGCGTTCGCCGGCGATCTTGCGCACCGCGTGCAGCACGGTGGTGTGGTCGCGCCCGCCGAACAGCTCGCCGATCTCGGGCAGGCTCTTCTGGGTCAATTCCTTGGCCAGGTACATGGCAATCTGGCGCGGCCGGGCGATGCTGGCCGGGCGCTTCTTGCTGTACATGTCGGCCACCTTGATCTTGTAGTAATCGGCCACCGTCTTCTGGATGTTCTCCACACTGATCTGGCGGTTCTGGATGGACAGCAGATCGCGCAGGGCCTCGCGGGCCAGCTGGATGGAGACTTCCTTCTGGTTGAAGCGCGAATAGGCCAGGATCTTGCGCAGCGCGCCTTCGAGCTCGCGCACGTTGGAGCGCACGTTCTTGGCCACGAAGAAGGCGACTTCCTCGGGCATCTCGGCGTTCTCGGCGCGGGCCTTGTTGATCAGGATGGCCACGCGCATCTCCAGCTCGGGCGGCTCGATGGCCACCGTCAGCCCGGAGTCGAAGCGCGATACCAGCCGCTCGTGGATGTTCGCCAGACCCTTGGGATAGGTGTCCGAGGTCATCACGATGTGGCTCTTCTTGGCCAGCAGCGCCTCGAAGGCGTTGAAGAATTCCTCCTGCGTGCGGTCCTTGTTGGCGAAGAACTGCACGTCGTCGATCAGCAGCAGATCCAGCGAGTGGTAACGCTCCTTGAATTCGTCAAAGGTGCGGCGCTGGTAGGCCTTGACCACATCCGAGACGAACTGCTCGGCGTGGATGTAGAGAACTTTGGCGTCGGGCTTGTCGGCCAGCAGCTTGTTGCCCACGGCATGCACCAGGTGGGTCTTGCCCAGGCCCACGCCGCCGTAGATGAACAGCGGGTTGTACAGGTGTCCGGGCGAGCCCGCCACATGCATGGCGGCCGAGCGTGCCATGCGGTTGGCCGTACCTTCCACCAGGGTCTCGAAGGTCAGCGCGGCGTTCAGGCGCGTGCGAAAGACGGGCGCTGCCGCGTCTTCGCTGGTGACCGTGGGCACCGAGGTGACAATGGTTTCCGGCGGGGCCGAGCGCTCGCTGGAGGAGGGGCGGACGTAAGTCCGCACAACGCTTTCCCGCTGAGCGAGTGCCAACTCAAGCGTCACCGGCTGGCCATAGAGCGACTCCAGCATGGCCGAGATGCGGCCTGCATATTGGGCGCGGATCCAGTCGAGCTTGAAGCGGTTGGCCACGTAGACGGTGACTTTGGAGAAGTCTTCGGCGACGTGCGCGGTCAGGGGCTTGATCCAGGTGTTGAACTGCTGTTCGGGCATTTCCTGCCCCAGTTGCTCAACGCAGACTTGCCACAGGCCCTGGCCTGCATCGTTCGTAGGTTCCTCTGTCATTGTCGAAGTCTAGTTGTGGATAGGAGGAACTGTTGCGAGGCTGCCATTGTAGCTTTTGCGGAAGTTATCCACAAAATATCAGGAGCTTGTCCTCCGCCTTGTCGCAAAATGGGCAGGCATCCTTCGGGTTCGAAGGGCATTGCATCAAGTGGACAACGCTGTGATAATCGCGGGTTTCCCTGAATGTGTTCAGGGTGATATGTCCCGCCCGTCTGCATCGGGTCTGCATGCTGCCGCTGGCGGCCTTGGGCGAAACCTCTCGGGGTTGCTCCTTGGGCTGCACATGGCAAGTGCATCGTGCAGATTTTTGGCAGGTGGCCTGGCGGTTTGCCTTTGTGGCGGCTGCTGGCTGCACTGCGTGTAGCGTGCCGGATACGGGACCGGTGCAAAACTGAACCTTCTCTAGGAACCAACATGAAACGTACTTACCAACCCTCCAAGACCCGTCGCGCCCGCACCCACGGCTTTCTGGTCCGCATGAAGACCAAGGGCGGCCGCGCCGTGATCAACGCTCGCCGCGCCAAGGGCCGCAAGCGTCTGGCCGTCTAAGGCCGGCCATTGCTGGGCGGTTTGCTCGCTGCACTGAACCCCTGAACGGGGTGCTGGCATGCAACGGCTGAAAACACGTCCGCAGTTTCAGGCCGCCATGGCTGCCGGTACGGTATCGCGTACCGCGCATTTCGCCCTGCACCGTCTCGTTCTGACGGAGCAGGGCGGCGCCATGGCGCCACCGACAGGGCCCGGGTCGCAAGACCCGCAGGCCCTGTTCGGCGTTGGCGCCGTGCGCCAGGATGCCTGGCTGGGCGCCATGGTGCCCAAGCGCTGGGCGCGCCGCTCGGTGACGCGACACACTATCAAGCGGCAGATCTATGCCGTGGGCAGCGAGCATGAGACCCTGATGCTCCAAGGCGCCCATGTGGTGCGGCTGCGCTCGGGCTTTGACCGGCGCCAGTTCGTGAGCGCCACTTCTGATGTGCTCCGGCAGGCCGTGCGCGCCGAGCTGCAGCAGTTGTTCGCCTATGCGGCGAAACGCCTGTCGCAGCCTGCGCCCGAGCTGCCGCAGCCCGCACAGGAACGCGCCGCAGCCGCTGGCGAGAGCATCGGGGTTGCGCCATGATGCAGCGGCTGCTGATGGCGCTGGTGCGCGGCTATCGGCTGATGCTCAGTCCCTGGCTGGGCTCGGTCTGCCGCTTCACGCCCACCTGCTCGGCCTATTCCCTTGAAGCGTTGGAGCAACACGGCGCTGCGGTAGGCTCCTACCTGACGCTGCGCCGCCTGGCGCGCTGTCATCCGTGGTGTGACGGGGGGCATGACCCTGTGCCAGAGCAAAAGCCCAGGCTGTTCACCAGCCTGACGGCTGCGCCCGAAAACACCCAACCTTCCTCACCTAAGAAGTCTTCATGAACGATATTCGCCGCACCATCCTGTGGGTGATATTTGGCTTTTCGCTGGTCTTGCTATGGGACAAATGGCAAGTGCACAGCGGCAAGAAGGCCACTTTCTTCCCCGCGCCTGCCGTCGCCACGGCCCCGGCACCTGAAACGGGCAAGGCGCCCGGCGATGCCAGCGTGCCCTCGGCGGCTGCTGCGGCAACGGCCGGTGCCGGCGAAGTGCCTGGCGGCGCTGCCGCCGCGCCCGAGGCAGCCCCGCGCCAGAACGTCACCATCAGCACCGACGTGCTGCGCCTGACCTTCGACAGCCAGGGCGGCACGCTGCGCCATGCCGAACTGCTCAAGTACGCGGATTCCGTGCACAAGGACAAGCCCGTGGTGCTGTTCGACGAGAGCGTGCACCGCGTGTACCTGGGCCAGTCGGGCCTGATCGGCGGCGGTTTCCCCACGCACAAGACGACCATGACCGCGCTGCCCGGCGCGCGCGAGCTCAAGGACGGCGAAGACCAGATGGAACTGCGCTTCGAGTCGCCCGACATGGGTGGCGTGAAGCTGGTCAAGATCTGGACGCTCAAGCGCGGCGCCTACGACATCGGCGTGCGCCATGAAGTGGTGAACACCGGCACGGCGGCCGTGAGCCCGCAGCTGTACCTGCAACTGGTGCGCGACGGCAACAAGCCCGAAGGCGAACAGTCCACCATGTACTCCACCTTCACGGGCCCGGCCGTCTACACCGACGAGAAGAAGTACCAGAAGGTCGAGTTCAAGGACATCGAGAGCGGCAAGGCCAGCGTCGAGAAGTCGTCCTCGGGCGGCTACGTGGCCATGGTCCAGCATTACTTCGCCAGCGCCTGGCTGCTGGCCGAAGGCATCCAGCGCGACAACTTCCTGCGCAAGGTGGACAACAACCTCTACGCCGTCGGCATGATCACGCCGGTGGGCACCATCGAGCCTGGCCAGAGCAAGAGCGTGGAAGCGCGCCTGTTCGCCGGTCCCCAGATCGAAAAGCGCCTGGAATCGCTGGCGCCCGGGCTGGAGCTGGTCAAGGACTATGGCTGGCTGACCATCCTGGCCAAGCCGCTGTACTGGCTGCTGGACAAGCTGCACGGCTTCCTGGGCAACTGGGGCTGGTCCATCGTGGCCCTGGTGCTGCTGCTGAAGATCGCCTTCTACTGGCTCAATGCCAAGGCCTACTCCTCGATGGCCAAGATGAAGGCCATCAACCCGCGCATCATGGAAATGCGTGAGCGTCTCAAGGACAAGCCCCAGCAGATGCAGCAGGAGATGATGCGCATCTACCGCGAGGAAAAGGTCAACCCCATGGGCGGCTGCCTGCCCATCATCATCCAGATCCCGGTATTCATCGCGCTGTACTGGGTGCTGCTGTCCAGCGTGGAAATCCGCAACGCGCCCTGGATCGGCTGGATCACTGACCTGTCGGCCAAGGATCCTCTGTTCATCCTGCCCGTGCTGATGACCCTGTCCTCGCTGCTGCAGACGGCGCTGAACCCCGCTCCGCCGGATCCGATGCAGGCCAAGATGATGTGGATCATGCCCCTGGTCTTCAGCGTGATGTTCTTCTTCTTCCCGGCCGGCCTGGTGCTGTACTGGCTGACGAACAACATCCTGTCCATCGCCCAGCAGTGGATCATCAACACCCGCATGGGCGTGCCGCCGCAGTTCAACCTGCCCAAATTCGGCAAGTCCACGCCGGCCAAGTAAGCCTGCGAAGGCCCTTGCTCCAAAGCCCGCTTCGGCGGGCTTTTTCATGGGCGGCCTATCATCGGCGGCCTGAAATCCCTCCCAAGAAAGCTCCATCCATGCTGCCCCGCCACAACGACCCCATCGCCGCCATCGCCACCGCCCCGGGGCGGGGTGCCGTGGGCATCGTGCGTGTGTCCGGCAAGGGCGTGGCGCCGCTGGTGCGGGCGCTGTGCGGGCGCGACCTCAAGCCGCGCGAGGCCACCTATCTGCCGTTTCGCGATGCCCAGGGCGGCCCCATCGACCACGGCCTGGCCCTGTTCTTCCCGGCGCCGCACAGCTATACCGGCGAGGATGTGCTGGAGTTGCAGGCCCACGGCGGCCCCGTCGTTCTGCAACTGCTGCTGGCGCGCTGCCTGGAGGCTGCGCAAGCCTCTGGCGAAGACCATCGCAGCGTGCTGCCGGGCCTGCGCCTGGCCCAGCCCGGTGAATTCACCGAGCGTGCCTTTCTCAACGACAAGATCGACCTGGCCCAGGCCGAGGCCATTGCCGACCTGATCGACGCCAGCACCGAGGCCGCCGCGCGCAGTGCGAGCCGTTCGCTGTCGGGCGCTTTTTCCGAGGAAATCCATGGCCTGCGCGATGCGCTGGTGCACCTGCGCATGCTGGTCGAGGCCACGCTGGACTTTCCCGAGGAAGAGATCGACTTCCTGCAAAAGGCCGATGCCAGCGGCCAGCTCGCGCGGCTGCGCGGCAAGCTGGACCAGGTGCTGTCGCGCGCCCACCAGGGTGCGCTGTTGCGCGAAGGCATCAAGGTCGTGATCGCGGGCCAGCCCAACGCGGGCAAGAGCTCGCTGCTCAACGCGCTGGCCGGTGCGGAGCTGGCCATCGTCACCCCGATTGCCGGCACCACGCGCGACAAGGTGCAGCAGACCATCCAGATCGAGGGCGTGCCCCTGCATGTGATCGACACGGCAGGCCTGCGCGAGAGCAGCGACGAGGTCGAGCGCATCGGCATCGCGCGCGCCTGGGACGAGATCGCCGCGGCCGATGCCGTGCTCTTCCTGCACGACCTCACACGCATGGGCGAGCACGACTACCTGGCGGCCGATGCCGCCATTGCCGAAACCCTGGCCCAGAAGCTGCCGCGCCAGGTGCCCGTCATCGACGTCTGGAACAAGACTGATCGCGCGGAACCCGCTCAGATGCAGGCGCATGGCGGCCGTGAAGGCAGCGTGGCACTGTCGGCACGCACGGGCGACGGCCTGGATGCCCTGCGCCGGCGCCTGCTGGACGTGGCCGGCTGGCAGTCGGCCCCAGAAGGCCTGTACCTGGCGCGCGCGCGCCATGTGGAGGCACTGCAGGCCGTGGCCACCCACCTGCAGGAGGCCGAGCTGCAGCTGGCGGCCCAGGCCGCCCACCTGGACTTGCTGGCCGAGGAACTGCGCCTGGCCCAGGTCTCGCTGAACTCCATCACCGGGGAATTCAGCTCCGACGATCTGCTGGGCGTGATCTTTTCCAGCTTCTGCATCGGCAAGTGACCGGGCTGCCGGATGGCCCCGACCCATTCGCACAGCCAGCAGAGTTGCTGCAATACTTATCTTTTGCTACAAAATTTGCCGCCGAAAACCCGCTTGTCGGCATTGGCGTGCCCGCTGCCGTCGCTTAGCATGCGGCGTGCCGCAGCGGCCCTCGTCGCTGCCTGCCGCCGGGCGCAGCCCTGGCGCGGGTGCGCGGCCCAATTCGAACCGGATCCGCCATGTCTTCTTCCTCCCACAATGATTTGCGGCCACTGGCCCAGGCCATGTCGTCGGCCGTGGCTGTCGATGGTGTGCAGAACGCGCTGACCTTGGAGCAATGGGATCTGCTGGCGCCCTACCTGGTGCCGGTCACGCTGGCGGCGGGCGAGCTGCTGTTTGCCGAAGGTTCGCTGGACCGCAATCTGTACTTCGTGGAGTCCGGCAGCCTCAGCGTGCACTACCAGGATGCGAAGGAGCGCATCCGCCTGGCCATCGTCGGCCCGGGTTCCATCCTGGGCGAGGGCGCCTTCTTCGCCCACCGTGCGCGCCATGCCACTGTGCAGGCGGCTGCGCCGGGACGGCTTTGGTGCCTGACGGCCATGCGCTTCGCCGAACTCAGCAATCGCCAGCCCGGTGTGGCGCTGGCCCTGGTCATGGCGGCCGGCCAGGTGCTTGCCCGCCGTGCGGTGGACAGCCGCCGCCGGGTGGCCAGTACCTGAAAGGCTCCCGGGCAGCACCTGGGGCGGGGCGCTGTGCGGGCGCGGGGCGGTGACAGGCCGGCCTTTGCGCTGCGACAAATTGATACAGCGGTTTTGCTGCGCCCGTGCTCGAAATGTCGCAAAGTTGCAGGCACAATGCCGCGAGTTTGTGACTATTCGTGACAATGAGAGCCCCCATGTCTGTGTTCAACTGGTTTTCCCGCAAGCCTGTGCCGGAGCAGGGCCGTGGTTCGCCCGGAGACGATGGCCAGGCCAGTGCCGTGGCGCGTCGTGATGCAGGGCCCGGCGGGCGCCGCAGCGAGCGTTCCGAGCGCCGTGAGCAGCTCTATGGTGTGGTGCGCGATGTCATGGTGCGTGCCGGTGTGTTGTCGGCCAGCTACAAGTTCAAGGTGCTCTCGCTGGACAACGTGGGCCAGCGCTTCGTGGTGATGATGGACCTGGCGCGGGCCTATGCCAGCGAAACCGCGCGGCTCAGCGAGATCGAGGCCATGCTGGCCCAGGCGGCCAAGGCCCGCATGGGCGCGGTCGTGACGGCCGTGTACTGGCGGGTCAGCGACCAGAACGCTGCAGCCCAGGCCCAAGCCCAGGTGCATTCCGCAGCGACGCGCGCACCGCGTCCTGCCCCGCCCATGGCCGTGCCGGTGGCGGCCTCGATGGAGGCGGCAGCGCCCCAGCGCCGCAGGCAGGACATGGCGCCCTTCGAACCCATAGACGATCAGGAAATGGCGGCCTTCAAGCTCGCCGTGGCGGCCATGCCCGCAGCCGGGCGGGGAGCGGGTTCTGCAGGCTCTGCTGCAGCGGCTCCCGCTGGTGTGCGCCGCTCGGGCCCCTTGCTCGGGCCGGGCGCAGGCGATCGCGGTGCGGACTTTCCCCATAGCACGCTGGACCACCTGGACCTGGGCGTCACCCAGTACGGCGAACTGCGCTGACCGGGCTGCGGCCTGGCTCAGTGGCCGGCGAAATCCACCAGCGTGAACAGCGGCAGTCCGCTATCGCGCAGCAGGGTGGAGCCGCCCAGCTCGGGCAGGTCCACGATGGCCGCGCCCTCGATCACGGTGGCGCCGAGTTTTTCCAGCAGCCGCTTGCCGGCCATCATGGTGCCGCCGGTGGCGATCAGATCGTCGATCAGCAGCACGCGGTCGCCCGCCTTGACGGCGTCGGTGTGCAGCTCCACGGTGGCACTGCCGTATTCGAGTTCATAGGTTTCCTCCACCGTGGTGAAGGGCAGCTTGCCCTTTTTGCGGATGGGTACAAATCCCACGCCCAGCTCGTGGGCCACCACGGCGCCCAGGATGAAGCCGCGCGCATCGAGCCCGGCCACCACATCGGGGCGCATGCCACGCTGCATGTAGCGGTGCACGAAGGCGTCGGTCATCACGCGAAAGACCTGCGGGTCCTGCAGCAGCGGCGTGATGTCGCGGAACTGCACGCCGGGCGCCGGCCAGTCGGGAACGGTGCGTATGTGCGTGCGCAGGTAGTCGTTGACGCTGGGGGTGGTATGCATGGCGCTGGATCGGGGGCTGGAGAAGACGGGCCAGTGTACCCAGGCGCCCGATGGCGACCGCCGCCGCCGGATGGCCAGACCGCCTAAAATCATCCAGATGAATTCTGATGCTGCCACCCTGGATGCGCTGGACACGCCCCGTGCCCTGCGCCTGGCCCGCGACACCCTGGGCATCGAGGCCGATGCCCTTCAAGCCATGTCGCAGCGCCTTGATGGCGTGTTCGGCGAAGTGGTGCAGCGCATCCTGCGGCTGTCCGGCCGCGTCGTCGTGATGGGCATGGGCAAGAGCGGCCATGTCGGGCGCAAGGTGGCCGCCACCCTGGCTTCCACGGGCACGCCTGCGTTCTTCGTGCATCCGGCCGAGGCCAGCCATGGCGATCTGGGCATGGTGACCGGCATCGACCTGGTGCTGGCGCTGTCCAACAGCGGCGAGGCCGATGAGCTCGCTGCGTTGCTGCCGGCCATCAAGCGCCAGGGCATTGCGCTGGTGGCCATGACCGGCGGCGCGCAATCCACGCTGGCCCGCCATGCCGACTGGGTGCTGGACACCCGTGTCGAGCGCGAGGCCTGCCCCCTGAACCTTGCGCCCACGGCCAGCACCACGGCGCAGATGGCCATGGGCGACGCCCTGGCCGTGGCCCTGCTCGATGCGCGCGGCTTTGGCGCCGAGGACTTTGCGCGCTCCCATCCGGGCGGCGCGCTGGGCCGCAAGCTGCTGACCCATGTGCGTGATGTCATGCGCAGCGGCAATGAGCTGCCGAAGGTCGGGGCCGATGCCAGCTTTGTCGAACTGATGCGCGAGATGAGCGCCAAGGGCCTGGGCTGCTCGGCCATCGTCGATGCGGCAGGCGTGCTGCAGGGCATCTTCACCGACGGAGACCTGCGCCGCCGCGTGGAGGCCGGCACCGACCTGCGCGCGCTGCAGGCCGGCGATGTCATGCACAAGGGGCCCCGCACCATCGCCGAAGACGCGCTGGCCGTGGACGCCGCCAGCATGATGGAGGAGCACGGCATCACCGCGGTGCTGGTGGCCGATGCGCAGCGTCAGCTGCGCGGCGTGGTCCATATCCGCGACCTGATGCGCGCCAAGGTGATCTGATGGCACGCGCTCCTTTGACGCCCGTGCAGAACTGGGACGCACAACTGCTGCTGCTGGCACAGGATGTGCGGGTGGCCTTCTTCGATGTCGATGGCGTGCTCACTGATGGCGGCCTGCTGTTCTCTGGCGAAGGCGAGGTGCTCAAGCGCTTCAACACGCTGGACGGCCATGGCCTGAAACTGCTGCAAAAGGCCGGCATCACGCCCGCCGTGGTGACGGGCCGCGATTCGCCGGCCCTGCGCCTGCGGCTGAGCAACCTGGGCGTTACGCATGCGCGCTTTGGCACGGAAGACAAGGTGCCTGCCGCTGAGGCCATTCTGGGCGAGCTGGGCCTGCAGTGGCACCAGGCGGCAGCCATGGGCGACGACTGGCCCGACCTGCCCGTGATGCGCCGCTCCGCCTTTGCCTGCGCGCCGGCCAACGCCCATGACGAGGTGCTGGCCGTGGCCGACTGGATCACGCCGCGCAGCGGTGGCGAAGGGGCGGTGCGCCAGCTGTGCGACCTGCTGCTGGCCGCGCGTGGCGCCTATGCCGGGCTGCTGGCGGAATACGCATCATGATCCAGGCTTGGCGCCGCGTCGGTGACCGGCTTTCCCTGTACCTGCCCGTGCTGCTGATGGGCCTGCTGGCGCTGGGCACCTGGTGGCTGGTGCGCAATGCACCGCAGCCCGTGGCCAGCGGCACCGAAAAGGCCGTGGCGCATGAGCCCGACTACTTCATGAAGGATTTCTCGATCAAGAGCTTCGACGCCACGGGGCGGCTCAAGAGTCAGATTGAGGGCAGCATGGGCCGCCACTATCCGGATACCGACACCCTCGAAATCGACAACGTGCGCATGTTCGCGGTCTCGCCTGAAGGCCGCATCACGCGCGGCAGCGCCAAGCGGGCGCTGAGCAATGCCGATGGTTCCGAGGTGCAGATGTTTGGAAATGCCGTCGTCACGCGCGAGCCATTTGTGACAGCAGGTAAACAACCGCAGCCGCAGTTGCAATTCCAGGGCGAATTCCTGCACGCCTGGCCCAACGAGGAAAGAGTGAGTTCCAACCAGCCCGTGGTGCTGACCCGTGACAAGGACCGTTTCACGGCCGACAGCATGCAGTACAGCAACCTGGATCTGGTGATGAAGCTGCAGGGCCGCGTGCGCGGCACCCTGCAGCCGTCCAGGACCAAGTAAGGCGCCAGCGCAAGCGCAGGCCTGCCGATGGAGAACAAGCCATGACGACATCCTCGCGCAGCCCGGCACCCCTGGCCTTCATCACCGGCGCATCCAGCGGCATAGGCCAGGCCCTGGCCTGGCATGCCTACCAGCAAGGCTGGTCGCTGGCACTGGTTGCACGGCGTGGCGACGTGATGGCGCAATGGGCTGCGCAGCAGGGCCTGGAGGCGTCGCGCTTCGCCATCTACGAGGCCGATGTGGCCGTGCCCGACAGCATCATCGCTGCCGCCCGGCGCTGTGAGCAGCAGCAGGGCCTGCCCGATGTCGTGATTGCCAATGCCGGCGTCAGCTGGGGTGTGGACACCTCGATGCGCGAGGATATCGACACCATGCAGCAGGTGCTGGCCGTCAACACCATGGGCGTGGCGGCCAGTTTCCATCCCTTTATCACGCCCATGGTGTGGCGTGGCAGCGGGCAGTTGGTCGGTATCGCCAGCGTGGCCGGGCTGCGCGGCCTTCCGGGACATGGTGCTTATTGCGCCAGCAAGGCTGCAGTCATTGCCTATTGCGAAAGCCTTCGCGGTGAATTGCGAAGTAGTGGCGTAAAAGTCACTACATTGCTTCCTGGTTATGTAGATACACCCCTCACACGCGGTAACCGCTATGGCATGCCATTCCTATTGCAGCCCCATGAGTTTGCTGCAAGGGCCTGGCGTTCCATTGATGCCGGGCGCAGCCTGGCCATCATCCCCTGGCAAATGGCGTGGGTTGGCCGTTTGATGAAAATTCTGCCAAACCCCTTGTTTGATCGGCTGCTTGTAGGACGAAAGCGCAAACATCGTCATTCGAAAAATCCCTGAAGCTCGTCGTGCTCAGGGAATATGTTCATGCATAAACTTGCACCCGCAAAAAAGGCTCCCTGAAGGAGCCTTTTCTTGTTTGGGAGAACATGGAGACCGGGGTCTCATTCTCCGTTGTTATTGTTGTTTCCCCAGCCGCCGCCACGGCCGCCATTGCGGGGGCCGGAGCCATAGGGGCTGCGGAAACCGCCATCGCCACGGCCGCCGTAGCCGCCACCACCGCCGTCACCACGGCCATAGCCACCACCGCCGCCGCCGCCATCGCTGCGTCCGTAGCCGCCGCCATCACCGCGGCCACCGCCACCGTAGCCACCGCCGCCGCCATCACCACGGCCATAGCCGCCACCACCGCCGCCGCCACCAAAGCCGCCCGAGCGCGGGGGACGGGGCTCCATGGGGCGCGCTTCGTTCACCACGAGGCTGCGTCCGCCCAATGGCTGGCCATTCATGCCTTGAACGGCTGCCTGTGCTTCGGCATCGCTGCCCATTTCGACAAACCCGAATCCCTTGGAGCGGCCTGTGTCGCGTTCCATCATGACCCGGGCGCTGGTGACAGCGCCGAACTGGCTGAATGCCTGCTCCAAGTCGTTGTCACGCACACCATAGGGAAGGTTGCCGACGTAAAGCTTATTGCCCATCAAAAACTCCTCAACTCCTCAATGCTCACTGGTTTGCGCTCGGCTTCAGGACGCACAGACATCAGGTTCTTTGTATACAAGAGCCTGTCCAACCTTCCTAAACACATAGCGTTCGAACGGGTCTGCCCGAAACCAAATTATGAAGCACAAAAATCAAAAAGATAAATGCTCGAAAACACAAGCTGATAACGTTTGGCAACAAAAAAGGGGCCCGAAGGCCCCATTTTTTGCTAAAGCAAGCTCTAAGCGAGTGCTTAGTAGCTGTTGCGACGGCCGCCGCCACCGCCGTAGCCGCCGTCACGGTTGCCGCCGCCGAAGCCGCCGCCACCGCCGCCACCACCAAAGCCGCCGCCGAAGCCGCCGCTACGGGGAGCGCGGGGCTCCATCGGACGGGCTTCGTTGACCACCAGGTCACGGCCGCCGCGGTTTTGGCCGTGCAGGCCTTGGATAGCAGCTTGTGCTTCGGCATCGCTGCCCATTTCGACGAAGCCGAAACCCTTGGAACGGCCGGTGTCGCGCTCCATCATCACTTTGGCGCTGTTGACGGCGCCGAATTCGCTGAAGGCTTGCTCCAGATCGCTGTCACGGAAGGTGTACGGCAGGTTGCCGACGTAAAGCTTGTTGCCCATGGAGGACTCCTGAAAAAACTGGAAAACGCGATGGAGCCCTAGGGAGTCAACACGGGATGACAACGTTAGAGACGCAAACGCACTCGCCCTCATTGAGCCGAAGCCCGAACGAAAGCCTGCCCATTATGTGGCAGAAGTTTTCGCACGTTATTACTGTTTCGCAAAAATTCGTCGTGCCCGCCACAGAATGCCCCTGGGAGTAACCCTGAAATTGCGGCAGCGCATAAGCAAGTGCCGTGGCGGCAGTGGTGGTCGGCATGCGGATCGGGGGGCTGCTATGATCGCCGCCTCAGTCTTTGGGGAGTAGATCGTTCGGCTCAGTAGCCGGATGCATGCGTCAACAAACTTGGGCCTTCGCTGGCCTATGGCGTATGCGGCGCGCAGTGCAATGCTGCGTGTGACCGATCGAGACCATTGACCGCGCACCGATCCAAAGGCCGGAGTCGGAGCGTGGTCAATGCGTGCTCTATCCGGCCGGATAAATCCCCACACCATGGAAGCCTTCCTGATTTCAACCTCCGTCGTGGCACTTGCCGAGATGGGGGACAAGACCCAGCTGCTGTCGCTGGTGCTCGCCGCGCGTTTTCGCAAACCCTGGCCCATCGTTGCGGGCATTTTCGTGGCCACGCTGGTCAACCATGCGCTGGCCGGTGCCGTGGGTGCCTGGATCACCAGCTACCTGGGCGAGAACGCCATGCGCTGGATCCTGGGCCTGTCCTTCATCGCCATGGCGATCTGGATGCTGATCCCCGACAAGCTCGACGAGGACGAGGTCTCCGGGCATTCGCGCTGGGGCGTCTTCGGCACCACGCTGGTGGCCTTCTTCCTGGCCGAGATGGGCGACAAGACGCAGATCGCCACCGTGATGCTGGCGGCCAAGTACAACGCCTACCTGTGGGTGGTGGCCGGCACGACGCTGGGCATGATGCTGGCCAACGCGCCTGTGGTGTGGCTGGGCGACAAGCTGGTCAAGCGCGTGCCCATACGCCTGGTGCATGTGGTCTCGGCCGTGATCTTCCTGGTGCTGGGCGTGCTGGCCCTGTTCCTTCCGGGGACGGGCGTTTTGGCATAATGAGCCTTCATGCGCCGATTTGCTTCTGCTTGCGGGCGCTTTATAAATCCTGCTAAAGACGACACCAGAGAACCCGGCCTCGTTTTTAGCGATGCCGGGTTTTTTCATGTCCTTCATCGCCACACCACAAACCATGCACTTCGACGAGCCCCTGCCGCTGCAGGGCGGCGGCTCGATCCGGGACTACGACCTCGCCTACGAGACCTACGGGCAGCTCAATGCCGATCGCAGCAACGCGGTGCTGGTCTGCCATGCGCTCAATGCCTCCCACCATGTGGCAGGCGTCTACGAGGGCCAGGCCAAGAGCGAGGGCTGGTGGGACAACATGATCGGCCCGGGCAAGCCCGTGGATACGAACCGGTTCTTCGTGATCGGCGTGAACAACCTGGGCTCGTGCTTTGGCTCGACCGGCCCCATGCACGCGCATCCCGACACCGGCAAGATCTATGGCGCCGACTTCCCCGTGGTCACGGTGGAGGACTGGGTGGACGCCCAGGCCCGGCTGCTGGACCGGCTGGGCATTGGCCAGCTGGCCGCCGTGCTGGGCGGCAGCCTGGGCGGCATGCAGGCGCTGTCGTGGTCGCTGCGCCATCCTGACCGCATGCGCCACGCCGTGGTCGTGGCCAGCGCGCCCAACCTCAATGCCGAGAACATCGCCTTCAACGAGGTGGCGCGCCGCGCCATCGTCACCGACCCGGATTTCCACGGCGGGCATTTCTACGAGCACGGCGTGGTGCCGGCGCGGGGCCTGCGCATCGCCCGCATGATCGGCCACATCACCTATCTCAGCGACGATGTGATGAACCAGAAGTTCGGCCGCCAGCTGAGGGAGGGGCTGGACCTGAAGTACAGCACGCAGGACGTGGAGTTCCAGATCGAGAGCTACCTGCGCTACCAGGGCGAGAAGTTCAGCAGCTACTTCGACGCCAACACCTACCTGCTGATCACGCGTGCGCTCGATTATTTCGACCCGGCGCGCGCGCATGGCGGCGACCTGACCCGGGCGCTGTCCGTGGCCAAGGCCGGCTTCCTGCTGGTGAGCTTCACCACCGACTGGCGCTTTGCCCCCGCGCGCAGCCGCGAGCTGGTCAAGTCGCTGCTGGAGAACAACCGCGACGTCAGCTACGCCGAGATCGACGCGCCCCACGGCCATGACGCCTTCCTGCTCGACGACCCCCGCTACATGAAGGTGATGCGCTCCTACTTTGACAACATCGCCCAGGAAACCCAGACAGCCGCCAAGGAGGCCGCATGACCGAGCTGAACACCATGCAGGCGATTGCGCGCCTGATCCCCAAGGGCTCGCGCGTGCTCGACCTGGGCTGCGGCGATGGCGCCCTGCTGTCGCACCTGCAGCGCGAGCGCGGCTGCACCGGTTACGGCGTGGAGCTGGACGACGCCAATGTGCTGGCCTGCGTGCGCCGGGGCGTGAACGTGCTGCAGCTGAACCTGGAGGACGGCCTGGCCATCTTCCAGGACAACAGCTTCGACGTGGTGCTGCAGATCGACACGCTGCAGCATCTGCGCAATGCCGAGACCATGCTGCAGGAGACGGCGCGCATAGGCCGCGCGGGCATCGTCGCCTTCCCCAACTTCGCGCACTGGCCCAACCGCCTGTCCGTGCTGCGCGGGCGCATGCCGGTGACGCGGCGCCTGCCCTACCAGTGGTATGACACGCCCAATATCCGCGTGGGCACCTACAAGGACTTCGAGGTGCTGGCCACCCGGAACCGGCTGCGCATCCTGGACTCCTTCGGCCTGCAGGATGGCCGCAGCGTGCGTACCCTGCCCAATCTCATGGCGGGCACGGCCGTCTTCCATTTCGAGCACGCCTGAGCGGCGGTCCGGTCCATGCCCGTGTCATGGGTGGCGCGCACAATCGACGGATTGCGAACCCGAAAGGCAGACATGAACCGCTTCCCACGCCGCTGCGCGCTGGCCCTGGCCGGCGCGGCCGCCGGCCTGCTGCTGGCAGGCTGCGCCACGCCGCAGGCCGCCAATCCCCCATCGCAGGCCGCGGACTGGCCTCCCCGGCCCGCGCTGATCGCGCACCGCGGTGCATCGGCGCTGCGGCCAGAGCACACGCTGGAGGCCTACCGGGAGGCCATACGCGCGGGCGCCGACTTCATCGAGCCCGACCTGGTCATCACGCGCGATGGCGTGCTGGTGGCGCGGCATGAGAACGCCATCGCCATCCTCGCGGCCGACGGCAGCCTCAAGGAGGCCACCACCAATGTGGCCGACCGTCCCGAGTTCGCGGCGCGCAAGACCACCAAAACCATCGACGGGCAGGCGATCACGGGCTGGTTCGTGGAGGATTTCACGCTGGCCGAGCTGAAGACGCTGCTTGCGCGTGAACGCATCCCGGCGATCCGCCCGGCGAATGTGCAGTTCAATGACCGTTTCGAGGTGCCCACGCTGCAGGAGGTCATCGACCTGGCAAAGGCGGAGAGCGCGCGCACGAACCGCACCATAGGCCTCTATCCCGAGACCAAGCACCCGAGCTACTTCCAGTCCATCGGCCTGCCGCTGGAGCCCGTGCTGCTGAAGCTGCTTGCGGACAACGGCTGGAACCATACGCAGGCGCCAGTCTTCGTGCAGTCCTTCGAGGTCGAGAACCTGCGTTGGATCCGTGCGCGCAGCAGCCTGCGCCTGGTGCAATTGCTGGCGCCCAAGGGCAAGCCCTATGACAGCGTGGCGCGCGGCACGGGCCCCGGCTATGCCGACATGGTCACGCCAGTGGGCCTGGCCGAGATCGCGCGCTATGCCAACGGCATCGGGCCGAGCAAGAGCATGGTGATCCCCGTGGTGCAGGGCGCCAATGCGGCGCCCACGGCGCTGGTGGCCGATGCCCACCGTGCGGGGCTGCTGGTCCATCCCTGGACGCTGCGGCCCGAGAACGCCTTCCTGCCCCTGAGCCTGAAATCGCCGCCCGCACAGGACGGCACCCGGCGCGGCAATGCACGCGCCGACATGGACGATTTCCTGCGCACCGGCATCGACGGCATCTTCACCGACGATCCGTCGGTGGGGCGCGCGGCCATCGATGACCTGCTCAAACCGAAGCCTTGAGACGGCGCGCCGCCGCGCGCTTGCCTGCTGCCTGCGCCTGCTCCAGCCACTGCTGCACACGGGCGGCCTCGGCGCCGAGCACGGGGCCGAAGCTGTGTATGCGCACGGGCCGGATGCCGCTGAATTCCAGGATGGCGCGGCGCATCTGATGGTGCCCCGGCATGTGCGCCACCCAGCGGTAGTACCAGGGCGGTGAATCCATGCTCACCAGCAGGTCGGCCGTGCGGCCGGCCAGCAGCCGGTCCCACAGCACCGAGCCCTTGCGGTACTTGAACGCGAAGCCCGGCAGAAAGATGCGGTCGATGAAGCCCTTGAGCAAGGCCGGCAGGCCGCCCCACCAGGTGGGATAGGCCCATGCCAGGTGGCTGGCCCACAGGATGTCGGCCTGGGCCCGCTGCAGGTCAGGCTCCAGGGGCTGATCCTGGCGGTAGCCGGCATGCAGCAGCGGGTCGAAGTCCAGTTCGCCCAGGCGCAGCAGGCGTACCTCGGCGCCGCTGTCGCGTGCGCCCTGTGCGTAGGCGTCGGCCAGGCCTGCGCACAGGCTGCTGGCCGACGGGTGGCCGAGGATGATCAGGATGCGCTGGGGATGCGTATCGGCAGGAGGGTGGGCGGTTCTTGGAGACATGGCGCCAATGTTCGCCTTGCCCCTTGGGGCAGGGTCAAGCACCCGGGCTCAGGCCGCGTGCTCAGGCCAATGCGGGTTCGCAGGCGCCCTGGGTACCTGCCGTCTCCAGGCTGCATTCGAGCAGTTCGCGCTCCAGCGCCGCCAACTGGGACTGCTGTGCCTGAAGGCGCCGGATTTCTGCCTGAACCTGGGTGCTGCGCTCGCGCAGCAGCCGGGCCAGCGCTTCCCAGCTTGTGGCCTCATGGATGCGGTGCAGGCCGTGCAGCTCGTCCAGCCGAAAGCCCAGTCCCAGCGCCTGGCGTATGCGCTGCACAAGCACCAGGTCCTGCTCGCCATAGACGCGGTAGCTGCCTGCCCGTGCCACGGCGCCGAGCAGGCCCCGTGATTCATACAGCCGGACGGCCTTGGGCGAGCAGCCGGCGCGTCGGGCGAGTTCTCCGATATACATGGCGCGATCGTAGTCGTTGGCGGCGGGGTGTCCGGGGTCCGTGCCGCCTTGGCGCACAATGACCGGATCGCGGCGCTGGCTTCGCTCGAACGGTGCGCCGACCCATGACACGAGGACCCGCCATGAACGCACGCACCCCTTCGCAGCTGCTGCAGCCCGCAGCCGCGCTTGACCAGATCAGCCGCTCCTGGGACGAGCGCATCGTCCCGGCGCTGACCGAGTACATCGCCATTCCCGCCAAGTCGCCCATGTTCGCGCCCGACTGGGAGCAGCAGGGCCACCTGGAGACCGTGCTGCGCAATGCGGCCGACTGGGTGCTGGCGCAGAAGGTGGCTGGCCTGACGCTGGAGATCGTGCGCCAGCCGGGCCGCACGCCGGTGCTGTTCTTCGAGGTGGAAGGCACGCAGGACAAGGCGGCCTCCAGCCCCACGGTGCTGATGTACGGCCATCTGGACAAGCAGCCAGAGTTCGACGGCTGGCGCAGCGACCTGGGCCCGTGGACGCCCAAGTACGAGAACGGCAAGCTCTATGGCCGTGGCGGCGCCGATGACGGCTATGCGGTCTACGCCAGCATCGCGGCCGTGCAGGAGCTCAAGCGCCAGGGCGTGGCACACCCGCGCATCCTGGGCCTGATCGAGACCTGCGAGGAAAGCGGCTCGCGTGACCTGCTGCCCTATGTCGATGCCCTGCGTCCGCGCCTGGGCGATGTGGGCCTGGTGATCTGCCTGGACAGCGGCGCCGGCAACTACGACCAGCTGTGGCTGACCACCAGCCTGCGCGGCATGGCCAGCGGCACGCTGAAGGTGGAAATCCTCACCGAGGGCGTGCACTCGGGCGATGCCTCGGGCGTCGTGCCGTCGTCCTTCCGCATCCTGCGCCAGGTGCTGGACCGGCTGGAGGACAGCAAGACCGGGCGCCTGCTGCCCGCCAGTTTCCACTGCGAGGTGCCGGCCGAGCGCATGGCGCAGATGCGCGACACGGCGGCCATCCTGGGCGAGGAAACCTATGCCCGCTTCCCCTGGGCGCACTACGACTGCGGCGGCTCCACGCTGTTCGCCCTGCCCACCACCACCGACCCGGTCCAGGCCCTGGTCAAGCGCACCTGGGAGCCCACGTTGAGCGTGACCGGCGCCGAGGGCCTGCCCGCGCTGCAGGACGCCGGCAACGTGCTGCGCCCCTATACCGCCTTCAAGCTCAGCCTGCGCCTGCCGCCCCTGGTCGATGCCGCCGCCTGCGTGCAGGAAATGAAGGCGCTGCTGGAGGACAACGCGCCCTACCAGGCCCGTGTGACCTGGCAGGGCCTGTCGGGCGCCAGCGGCTGGAATGCGCCAGCCATGGACGGCTGGTTCGAGGACGCGCTCAACGCGGCAAGCCAGGCGCATTTCGGCGCCTCCTGCGGCTACATCGGCCAGGGCGGCACGATTCCGCTGATGAACATGCTCAGCCAGGGCTTCCCCAAGGCCCAGATGATGGTCTGCGGCGTGCTCGGTCCCAAGAGCAATGCCCACGGTCCCAATGAATTCCTGCACGTGCCCTATGCCAAGAAGCTCACGGCCGCCGTGGCCCAGGTGATCGCCGCCATGGCAGGGGCGCAGGCAGCCGCCGAGGCGGGCGCTGCTGGCGTGGCGTGATGGCAGTGCCGGCCCCCGCACCCGTTCCTGCACCTGCCTCGCAAGGCCAGGTCACGCGCCTTGCGTCCAGCGACGGCGCCGAGCTGTCACTGCGCGACTGGCCCGTGGACGGGGGCCAGGCGCGCGCCACCGTGCTGCTGGTGCACGGCCTGGGCGAGCACATCGGCCGCTATGAGGCGCTGGCCCGGCGCCTCAATGCCTGGGGCTATGCGGTGCGCGGCTACGACCAATACGGCCATGGGCGCTCGGCAGGGCCGCGCGGCGGCTTGACGGCCGATGGCCGGCTGCTGGATGACCTGGCGGCCGTGGTCGATGCCACGCGTGCCCAGCAGCCCGCTGGCCAGCCGCTGGTGCTGCTGGGCCACAGCCTGGGCGGCCTGGTAGCTGCGCTGTTCGTGGCGCGTGCCATCCGGCCTGTCGATGCGCTGGTGCTGTCTTCGCCGGCCCTCGACGTGGGCCTGTCGCCCATCCAGAAACTGCTCGTGGGCACGCTGCCGCGCCTGGTGCCCGACCTGCGCGTGTCCAACGGCCTGCAGATTCCCTATCTCTCGCATGACGCGGCGGTCTGCGATGCCTACCGCGCCGATCCGCTGTGCCATGACCGCATCTGCGCGCGGCTGGCGCGGTTTCTGGCGCAGGGCGGTCCGCAAGTGCTGGCCCGCGCGGGGCAGTGGAGCGTGCCCAGCCTGTTGCTGTGGGCGGGGGACGACAGGCTGGTGGCACCGGCCGGCAGCCAGGCTTTTGCCGACCGCGCGCCGCCAGCCGTGGTACAGGCGCAGTGCTTTGACGGCGCCTACCACGAGCTGTTCAACGAGCGCGATGACTTCGCCGCGCCCGTGTTCGCGCGGCTGCGCGACTGGCTGGGCCGCTTCAGGCCAGCGTGAGCGCCGCCAGCGCGGCCAGGGGCGCGGTTTCCGCGCGCAGCACGCGTGGCCCCAGCGTGACGGGGACAAAGCCCTGGGCGCGGGCCAGGGCCTCCTCGGAAGGCGACAGGCCGCCCTCGGGGCCGGAGAGAAAGACCACGGGTGCATCCTCGGCCGTGGCATCCAGGATCTCACCCAGCGGCCGCGTGCCCTCGCCCAGCGACAGCAGCAGGCGCAGCGTGCCGGGCGGCAGCTGTTTCGCACCGCCCTCCAGCCAGTCCTCCAGGTCTGCCGGGGTGTGCAGCGGGGGAACGCGGTTGCGCGTGCACTGCTCGCAGGCCGATACGGCCACGGCCTGCCAGTGGGCGAGTTTTTTCTCGGCGCGCTCGCCCTTGAGCTTGAGCACGCTGCGCTCGGCCACCAGCGGGGTGATGCTGGCGGCGCCCAGCTCGGCCGCCTTCTCCACCAGCCAGTCCATGCGTTCGTTGGCCGTGATGCCGGCCAGCAGGTGCACGGGGCGCAGGGGCTCGCGTTCCACGGCGTGGTGCGCACCTATGCGCACGGCCACGTCGCTGCGGCCCATGCGCAGCACGGTGGCCTCGAACTCGCCGCCGCTGAAGCCTTCGCCGGCGCGGCCTTCGAAGAGGGTGATGCCGTCGCCGGGCTGCAGGCGCAGCACCTGCACATGGCGCGCCGCGCCGGGCGGCAGGTCGATGTCGGCGCCGCTGCGCAGCGCAATGGGGCAGTGAAAGCGTGGCATGGCGTATCCGTTCTCAGACGCGCCCGTAGGCCCAGCCGACCTGGGGCTGGATGTTTTCGATCTGGTCCACCAGGCGCAGCAGCGGCGTCAGCTCGCGGTAGCGGCTGCAGGTGGAGCGGATGTAGTGGATGAAGCGCGGCGCGTCGGCCAGGTAGCGGGGCTTGCCGTCGCGCAGCGTCAGCCGCGCGAAGATGCCGGCCACCTTGAGGTGGCGCTGCAGGCCCATCCACTCCACGCCCCGGTAGAACTCGCCGAAATCGTCGCCCCAGCCGCTTTGGCTGCGCGCGCCGACCAATCCCGACTTGCGCGCCTTCTCCCAGTAACGCACGGTAATGTCGATGACAAAGTCCTCTTCCCAGCTGATGAAGGCATCGCGCAGCAGGCTGGCGATGTCATAGGTCACCGGGCCATAGACCGCATCCTGGAAGTCCAGCACGCCCAGCGGGCCGCTGGCGGTCACGGGCTGCATGAGATTGCGCGTCATGAAGTCGCGGTGCACGAAGACGCTGGGTGCCGCCAGGTTGTGGGCCACGATCTGGTCGAAGGCCTTGGCCAGCGTGGCCTGCTGCCTGTCGTCGAGCACGGTTTCGCGGTGGCGCGCGATGTACCAGTCGGGGAACAGCTGCAGCTCGCGGCGCAGCAGCGCGTCGTCATAGGCGGGCAGCACGTCCGGGCGCGAGGCGGTCTGCCAGGCCAGCAGCACCTCCAGCGCCGAGCGGTACCAGGCTTCCGCGTCCTGGGGCTTTTCCGGGTCCAGCGCCTCGATGACGGTGTGGCCGCCCAGGTCGGAAAGCAGCATGAAGCCGTGCGCCGCATCCCAGTCCAGGATCTGCGGCACGGCCAGCCCGGCCTCGGCCATCAGCGCCTGCACCTTGGCGAAGGGCGCGCAATCTTCCTTGTCCGGCGGGGCATCCATGACGATGAGGCTGGCGCCCGCGCTGGTGTCCAGGCGCAGATAGCGGCGAAAGCTGGCATCGGCCGAGGCAGGGCGCAGGGTTTCGGGGCGCAGCGCGTGGCGGGCGGACAGCGGGGCCAGCCAGGCGTCGAAGGCGGCGTGGCGGGCGGGGTCGGCCCAGACAACGCCGGCCGTGGGGGTGTTTGGATGGCTCATGGATAATCGCGATTCTACAAACCGCCACCCCGGCGAATGCCCGGCGGTGATGCTAGGCTTGCGCCTTTGTCCACCCGCCGCTGTTGACCACCGTGTACCTCCGACCGCCGCTCCCCGATCCGCTGGCTGCCCGCGCGCCCGCGCGCCCCGCTGTACGCCCGCTGGCCTGGCTTGTGGCTCTCGCATGGGCCGGTGGCTCCACGATGGCCCAGGCCCAGCCCGCTGCAGCCGACGAAGGCCGGCTGCAGCAAGTCCGCCCGCTGCGCCCCAGCACGCTGATGCAGGAAACCTATCCCGAGGCGGTGCGCTCCCAGCAGCCCGTCTATGTGCGCGGTGACGCGCTCAGCGGCCAGCCGGACATCAACTCGGTGGTCGAGGGCAATGCCGAACTGCGCCGTGGCGACACCATGATCCGCGCCGACCGGCTCGAATACCAGGTGCCCGACGACCGCGTCAATGCCTCGGGCGCAGTGCACATCAACCAGGCCGGCAATGTCTACGAGGGCTCGCAGCTGGACCTGGAGGTCGATGCCTTCAAGGGCTTTTTCGACAACGCCGGATATCGCTTCCTGGCCAATGGCGCCTACGGCAAATCCTCGCGCGTGGACTTCATCGACCGCGACCATGCCGTGGTCCACGACGCCACCTACACCACCTGCCAGCGCGATGACGAGGCCAGCTGGGAGCCGGCCTGGATGCTGCGCGCCCGGACCCTGCACATCGATATGGCCGAGGAAGTGGGCGTGGCCGAGGGCGCGGCCCTGCAGTTCAAGGGCGTGACCGTGCTGCCCGTGCCGCGCATGAGCTTTCCGCTGTCGGACAAGCGCAAGTCGGGCCTGCTGCCTCCCACCATGGGCCTGGACAAGCTCAGCGGCATCGAATACACGCAGCCCTACTACTGGAACCTTGCGCCCAACCGCGACATGACCCTGTATCCCTCGGTCATGAGCAAGCGCGGCGTCAACCTGGGCGCCCAGTTCCGCTACCTGGAGCCGACCTATTCGGGCGAGGCCTATGCGGCCTACATGCCCGGCGACCGCCAGCGCGACCGGGACCGCTGGGCCTACTCGCTGCAGCACCGGGGCGTCATCGACTCGCCCATCGGTGGCCTGGGGTTGAACATGAACCTCAACCGCGTCAGCGACGACAACTACTGGCGTGACTTCCCGCTGGCCGCGAAATCGCTGCGCGAGCGCCTGCTGCCCAACGATGTGAACCTGTCCTGGGCACGTGGTGACAATGTGCTGACCCTGCGCACCCTGTACTGGCAGACCATGCAGGATGCATCGGCGCCCATTGCCCCGCCCTACGGCATGAAGCCGCAGCTGCAATGGCGCTACACGCCGCTGGACCTGCCGCACGGCCTGGACTTCAGCTTTGTGGCCGACACCACGCGCTTCGAGATCGACAAGCCCCTGGCCGGCATGACCTACAACAACGGCCAGCGCAGCTACATGCTGGCCCAGGTGAGCCGCCCCTTCCTGTCGCCGGGCGCCTTCATCACGCCCAGGATCCAGTTGCACACCAGCAACTATCAGGTGGACAGCCTGATGAGCAACGGCAGCCGCAATGCCTCGCGCACGCTGCCCACGGTCAGCGTGGACAGCGGGCTGGTGTTCGAGCGCGACACCACGCTGTTCGGCCGCCAGCTGCTGCAGACCTTCGAGCCGCGCGCCTTCTACACCTACACGCCCTACCGCG
The DNA here is from genome assembly GCF_000632165.1 of Delftia sp. RIT313. NCBI lineage: Bacteria > Pseudomonadati > Pseudomonadota > Betaproteobacteria > Burkholderiales > Comamonadaceae > Delftia > Delftia sp. RIT313. The sequence goes on from NZ_JFYT01000033.1 coordinate 53,053, forward strand.
ACCAGAGCTTTCTGCCGCTGTATGACACGGCGCGCAACGACTTCAACTTCGCGAGCATCTACTCCGAGAACGACTACAACGGCCAGGACCGCATTGCCGACAACCACCTGCTGACCCTGGGTGCGACCACGCGCCTGATCGACGGGACCACGGGTGCGGAAAAGGCGCGCTTCGGCATTGCGCAGCGCGTGCGTTTCTCCGACCAGAAGGTCATCCTGCCCGGCGAGGTGCCGGCCACCAGCCGCCTGTCCGACGTGCTGCTGGGCGCGGCCATCAACTGGACCGACGCCTGGTCCACCGAAGGCACGACCCAGTACAACCGAGACCTCAACCGCTCGGTGCGTACCACCTTTGGTGCGCGCTACAGCCCCAGCTCCTACCGCACGGTGAACGTGGCCTACCGTACCCAGTACGACACCGTGGCGCGTACCGACGCCAGCAAGCTGGTCGATGTGGGCTGGCAATGGCCCATCAACGACCTGTGGGGCGACAAGGGGCGCGACCTGGGCGCCGGCCGTGGCCAGGGCGGCGGGCGCTGGTACACGGTGGGCCGGCTGAACTACAGCCTGAAGGACCGCAAGCTCGTCGATACCGTGGTCGGGCTGGAGTACGACGGCTGCTGCTGGATTGGCCGCGTGGTGCTGGAGCGCCTGCAAAGCTCCATCACCCAGTCCAATACCCGGCTGCTGTTCCAGATCGAGTTCGTCGGCTTCTCGCGGCTGAGCCTGGGTGCAGACCCGCAGCGCAGCCTCAAGCAGAATGTGCCGCGCTACCAGTACCTGCGCGAGTCCGTGACGCCTCCCAGCCGCTTCACCAACTACGATTAGAGCCAACGCTCCAAACACGCTTTTTGCAAGGCATCTCTCCCATGCGTTTTCTTTCCCAGACCCATTGCTGCGCAGCTGCCGCTGTGGCGCTGGCCTTGCTGGCCACCACAGCCCAGGCGCAAGGCCTGCGTGTTCCGGGCCAGTCCAGGGCGCCCCAGGCCGGCGATGCCTCCGTCTCGCGTGCGCTGGACGCCACCAACCTGCCCTCGTCGCGCGATCGCGGCGCCAAGGCAGGCGTGCGCTCGGCCGATTACATCGTCGCCGTGGTCAACTCCGAGCCGGTGACCAACAACGAAGTGCGTGCCCGCATGGCGCGCGTGGCGCAGAACATTGCCGAGCAGGGCGGCCAGATGCCGCCCGAGGCGCTGCTGGCCCGCGAGGTGCTGGAGCGCCTGATCGTCGAAAAGGCCCAGCTGCAGGAAGCCAAGGACACGGGCCTGCGCGTGGATGACTACGCCGTGGACCAGGCGCTGACCAATGTGGCGCGGCAAAACGGCCTGGACAAGGCTGGCCTGCAGTCCCGCCTGCGGGCCGAAGGCGTGAACGAAAAGCAGTTCCGCGAAGAGCTGCGCCGCCAGATCACGCTGCAACGTCTGCGCGAGCGCGATGTGGACGGCCGCGTGCGCGTCACCGATGCCGACATCGATCGCTACCTGGCTGAGCAGCGCAGCGGCGGTGCCGACAAGGCACCGGCCGCCGTGAACCTGGGCCACATCCTGATTTCCGTGCCCGAGAACGCCAGCTCCGCCGAAGTGGCCGAGCGCGAGGCCCGCGCCAAGCAGGCCGCCGAGGCCGCCCGCACGCAAGGCGACTTCCTGGCCGTGGTCAAGGAGTTCTCCGATGTGCCCGACGGCCAGGGCGGCGGCGCCATGGGCATGCGCCCGCTGGACCGCTATCCCGAGCTGTTCACCAAGGCCGTGGGCCAGACGGCGCAGGGCGGCATCGTCGGCCCCTTCCGTTCGGGTGCGGGCTTTCACGTGCTCAAGGTGCTGGAGAAGTCGCAGGCCGGCATGCCGTCCGTGGTCACGCAAAACCATGCGCGCCACATCCTGCTGCGCATTGGCGACCAGATGACCGAGGCCGATGCCGCCAAGCGCCTGGCCGACTACAAGCGCCGCGTGGACAGCGGCCAGGCCAGCTTCGAATCGCTGGCCCGCGAGTTCTCGCAGGACGGCAGCGCGCGCAACGGCGGCGACCTGGGCTGGGCCTCGCCCGGCCAGTTCGTGCCCGAGTTCGAGCAGGTGCTCAATGCGCTGCAGCCCGGCCAGGTCAGCGACCCCCTGGTCTCGCGCTTCGGTGTGCACCTGATCCAGCTCATCGAGCGCCGCCAGGCTGCGCTGACGCCGCGCGAGCAGCGCGACATGGTGCGCAACGTGGTGCGCGAGCGCAAGCTCGAAACCGACTACCAGACCTGGCTCCAGGAGCTGCGTGGCCGCGCCTACGTCGAGTACCGCGAGCCACCGCAATAAGACACCCCCCGAACAGCTGCGGCTGCGGCAGTCCACAATGGAAGGCGGTGCCATGGCGCACCGCCTTGCTTTTTCTATGAAACACATTCCTCGCAAACGCTTCGGCCAGAACTTCCTGACCGATGACGGCATCATCGACGGCATCGTGAGCGCCATCGACCCCCGGCCGGGCCAGTTCATGGTCGAGATCGGGCCGGGCCTGATGGCCCTGACCCAGCCCCTGGTCGAACGCCTGGGCCGGCTCACCGTGATCGAGCTGGACCGCGACCTGGCCGTGCGCCTGCGCCTGCACGAGCAGCTCGACGTGGTCGAGTCCGACGTGCTCAAGGTGGACTTCCGTGCCATTGCCGCGCGCCTGGGCGTGCCCAAGCTGCGCATTGCGGGCAACCTGCCCTACAACATCTCCAGCCCCATCCTCTTTCACCTGCTCGAGCAGGTGGACGTGGTCGAGGACCAGCATTTCATGCTGCAAAAGGAGGTCATCGACCGCATGGTGGCGTCGCCCTCCACGGCCGCCTATGGGCGGCTGACGGTCATGCTGCAGTGGCGCTATGCGATGGAGAGCGTGCTGTATGTGCCGCCCGAGAGCTTCAATCCGCCGCCCAAGGTGGACAGCGCCGTCGTGCGCATGGTCCCGCGCGAGTCGCCGGCGGTCCTGGACGCGAAGCTGCTGGAGGAGATGGTGCAGGTGGCCTTCAGCCAGCGGCGCAAGATCCTGCGCAACACGCTGGGGCGCTGGCTGGAAGCCAAGGGCTTTGACGGGGAATTCGACCTGCAGCGCCGCGCCGAGGAAGTGCCGGTGTCCGAATACGAGGCACTCGCCGCCCGGTTCACGCGCGCCTAGGCACAGGCGGCACCCAGCGACTGCAGCGCCGACAGAGCCTACAGCGCCCGATTGGGCGCTGTGGGCTCTGGGCAATCAATGTCCTGCGCTTACAGGAACGAGTAGAAGCAGCGGAACGGAATCTTGCGCTCGGCCCAGTACTCGGCCGCGTCGCGGAAGCTGTCCAGCAGCTGCTCGCGCACTTCCTTGTCGAACTTGGGCGTGGTCGGGATCTGGTCGAGCACGAGCACAAAGCCCGGCTGCGGGCCGGCCTTGTGGATGGGGTCGGTCAGGCAGTCGTAGAGCGCGTCGAAGTTCTTGCCGAAATGCGCAGGGAAGAAGAACTGCGTGGCCAGCAGTTCCAGGATATCGGCCTTGGTCTGCGCATGGGCCAGGTTGGCATACAGAAAATGGCACCCCAGCGTCTCGGCCGCCTGTTGCAGATCCTCCACCCTGTAGGCGCGGATCGACTGCACGATGTTGGCGCGCACGTTCCGCAAAGGGGTGTCGGGGATCTTACGAAGTGGTGCATCCATCTCCGTGGCTCTTTCTCTAACGTGGATGTGGCCTGCGGGGACGGGCTCATGGCCTTCGGCATCCCTGGGCTGTGGATGAAATGCAGACCCCTGCCAGCGCACTGCGTCGGACACGGAGGGTCGAACTGGCTGTAGAGACTGGGTCGAGGTCATTCGATGATCTTGCGAAAGCTGCTGTAGTGGTCGCTGGTGTAGTAGCAGGCATCGGGCTGCTGGGGCTCTCCGCCGCAGACGATGCGGCGGGCTCCACGGTCACGCGAACCGGGCGTGCGCACCGTGTACTCACGGTAATAGCCGCGCGACTGGCGCGGCAGGATGCGCTCGCGGTTGCCGAACACCGTGCCGTCCTTGTCGTGGGCAAAAGGCCCGCCGCGCAGGATCAGCGTATACGTGGAACGGCCTTCGCGCGGCAACTCGGACAGGGCGACGGTGGCCACGGCCGCTGTCGTCTCCACGCTCTCGGGCGCCGAGCGGCGCGCATCAGCGAGCGAGGGCGACAGCACAAAGGCGGCCCCGACGATGAGCGCTAGACCGGACTGGTACGCCTTGGCGGCGGCTGCCTTCAGCATCAACTACACCTTTCAGAAATCCAGGGAAGCCCTGAAATCTCGACCCGCTAGTGTGACGGAACACCCCTCAAAATGCAAGTTCTGCCCAAAAAACAGGCAGCTTGACCAAGGAAATGTCTGGGGATTGAACAGTGAGAAGGCAACTCTGCGCCTGAGTTGCCTGCTATTCAATGCAGATGCCGCCCGTTGTCAAAAAAAGCGCGCGCGGCCAAAACGAGGGACACCGAGCAAGGGCCGCCCCGCAGCGAGGGTGTCGTCCCCCTCCCGCGAAGCGAGAGAGGGGGAAGCGGCGAAGCCGCTCAGGGGGTGCTTACCGGTTAGCGTTAGCGTCCGCCACCGTCAGCGCCGTCATGTTGACGATGCGGCGCACCGTCGTGCTCGGCGTGAGGATGTGCACGGGACGGGCGGCGCCCAGCAGCACTGGGCCGATGGCAATGCCGCCGCCAGCGGCCTGCTTGAGCAGGTTGTAGCTGATGTTGGCCGCGTCGATGTTGGGCATGACCAGCAGGTTGGCGTTGCCCAGCAGCGTGCTGTTGGGCATGAGCTGGGCGCGGGCCTTGCCGTCCAGGGCCACGTCGCCGTGCATCTCGCCGTCCACTTCCAGCCACGGGGCCTGCTCGCGCAGCAGCTCCAGGGTCTGGCGCATCTTGACGGCGCTGGGCTGGTTGCTGGAGCCGTAGTTGGAGTGCGACAGCAGGGCGGCCTTGGGCTTGACGCCGAAACGCATCATTTCCTCGGCGGCCATGATGGTGATCTCGGCCAGCTGCTCGGCCGTGGGGTCGTAGTTGACGTGGGTGTCCACCAGGAAGACCTGGCGGTCGGGCAGCAGCAGGCCGTTCATGCAGGCATAGGTCTGCACGCCGGCGCGGCGGCCGATCACCTGGTCCACATACTGCAGGTGGTGCGATGTCTGGCCCCAGGTGCCGGTGATCAGGCCATCGACTTCGCCCTTGTGCAGCAGCATGGAGCCGATCAGGGTCAGGCGGCGGCGCATCTCGATCCGGGCGATGGGCACGGTGATGCCCTTGCGCTCGGTCATGCGGTGGTAGGTCTGCCAGAAGTCGCGGTAGCGCTCGTCGTGCTCGACGTTGACCACGTCGTAGTCCGTGCCTTCCTTCAGGCGCAGGCCGAATTTCTCGATGCGCTGGGCAATGATGGCCGGGCGGCCGATCAGCGTGGGGCGCGCAATGCGCTCGTCCACCACGATCTGCGTGGCGCGCAGGATGCGCTCTTCCTCGCCCTCGGCGTAGGCCACGCGCTTCTTGGCGGCCTTCTTGGCCGCGGCGAACAGCGGCTTCATCATGGTGCCCGAGGCGTAGACGAAGGTCTGCAGGTGGGCGCGGTAGGCATCCATGTCCTGGATCGGACGCTGGGCCACGCCGCACTCGGCGGCAGCCTGTGCCACGGCCGATGCGATCTTCATCATCAGGCGCGGATCGAAGGGCTTGGGGATCAGGTACTCAGGGCCGAAAGTCAGTTGCTCGCCCACGTAGGCGGCCGCCACTTCCTCGCTCTGCTCGGCCTGGGCCAGCTCGGCGATGGCGTGGACGGTGGCGATTTCCATCTCGGTGGTGATGGTGGTCGCACCGCAGTCCAGGGCACCGCGGAAGATGTACGGGAAGCACAGGACGTTGTTGACCTGGTTGGGGTAGTCCGAGCGGCCCGTGGCGATGATGGCGTCGCTGCGCACGGCCTTCACGTCTTCGGGAATGATCTCGGGGTTGGGGTTGGCCAGCGCGAAGATCACCGGACGCGCGGCCATCTTGACCACCATGTCCTGCTTGAGCACGCCGCCAGCGGACAGGCCCAGGAAGACGTCGGCGCCTTCGATGACCTGGCCCAGCGTGCGCAGCTCGGTGGCGCGCGCGAACTGGGCCTTGTCCTCGTCCATCAGCTCGGTGCGGCCCTCGTAGACCACGCCGGCCAGGTCGGTGACGAACACGTTCTCGCGGCGCAGGCCGACTTTGAGCAGCAGGTTCAGGCAGGCCAGGGCAGCGGCGCCCGCGCCCGAGGCCACGAGACGGACCTCCTCGATCTTCTTGCCGGCCACCTTGAGCGCGTTGACCATGGCCGCTGCCACGGTGATGGCCGTGCCGTGCTGGTCATCGTGGAAGACGGGGATCTTCAGGCGGCGGCGCAGTTCGCGCTCCACGAAGAAGCACTCGGGTGCCTTGATGTCTTCCAGGTTGATGGCGCCGAAGGTGGGCTCCAGCGCGGCGATCACATCGACCAGCTTTTGCGGATCCTTCTCGTTGATCTCGATGTCGAAGACGTCCACGCCCGCGAACTTCTTGAACAGGACGGCCTTGCCTTCCATCACCGGCTTGGAGGCCAGGGCGCCGATGTCGCCCAGGCCCAGCACGGCGGTGCCGTTGGAGATCACGGCCACCAGGTTGCCGCGCGCCGTGTACTTGAAGGCGGCGGCCGGGTCCTTGACGATCTCTTCGCAGGGCGCTGCCACGCCGGGCGAGTAGGCCAGGGCCAGGTCATGCTGGTTGGCCATGGGCTTGGTCGGCACGATGGTCAGCTTGCCGGGCTTGGGAAACTCGTGGTATTCGAGTGCGGCACGGCGCAGCTGGGCACGTTTATCGGAAGGGGTCGGGGCCGTGTTGTCGGACATCAAGCGTCTCCAGCGAAGGCATGGCCAACGCACGCGCGGATCAGCCCGCGTGCCGTCGGCCGAGGTAGGGGGGAACCGATTGTAGGCCGACAGGCAATAGCCGGGCCCTGCTGTGAAACTGTTGTGATGCCTGGTTGCCCAATGCCCTGCGGCGGCGGCGGTCTTTGCTTGCGCGCCGCCGCAAAGCCGGGCAATCAGATGGCGTCCATCAGATGGCGTCCAGCGGAAACACCGGGCGGCTGACCCGGGCGAACGGAAAGCGCGAATAGTCCGAGGTGGTCACGCCAGGGCTGTCGCACTCGACCAGGCCGGCGGACAGCGGCACGAAGACGGGTCGGCAGTACATGCGCGACTTGAGCAGCACGAAGCGAAAGCGCGTCGGGTCCATGCCCACGCAGTGGAACACGCCCAGGTCCCAGGGCTCGTGCGTCTGCTCGGTGATCACGATCTGCGCTGCGCCCGTGTCCAGGCAGACCGTGCGGCCCATGTGGCAGCGCTGGCCCGTGTAGATGGGGCCGCTGACCGTGTAGGCGCCGTCGCTGACGGCGCGCACCGTGCCGCGCAGCCGCAGCGGCTGCTTGTGCAGGCCTATGCCTTCGAGCGATACCTTGTTGCCCAGCGCGATCTCCACCTCGGCGCCTTCGCCCGCCGCCGTGAGCGAGGCAACCGCTTCGGGGTCGCACAGCGGGCCTACGGCAATGCCTGACAGGCCCAGCTCCAGCGCGGTCTGCAGCACGTCCATGGTGTCGCAGGTGCCGCCGGACATGCAGTTGTCGCCGTGGTCGAGCAGCAGCACGGGGCGGTCGGCGCCTTCGGCCAGGGTTTGGGCGCGGCGCAGCGAATCGGCCAGCGGCTCGCTGCGGTAGATGAAGTCGGCGCGCCGCTGCCAGATCCGGGCGGCCAGCGCGTCCACGCTCGCCTGGGTGGCCGCGCGCTCCTCGGTGCGACAGGTGGCGACCACGCTCACGCAGGGCGCGGCGATGTCGGCCAGCGAGAAGCCGCCGAACACCGAGACCGCGGGCAGGCCCTCCGCTTCCAGGGCGCGCGCTGCGTTCACGGCGTCCAGCATGGGACCGTCCAGCGTGGTGCTGCGCAGCGTGTGGCTCATCAGGGGCAGGCGGTGCCAGCACACGGCGTAGCGCGCGCGGCCGGCCAGCATGTCCAGCAGCAGGCGGCCCGCGTGCTCGCCGGTCTCGTACATGTCGATGTGCGGATAGGTCTTGAAGCCGACCATCACATCGGCATTGCCCACCATTTTTTCGGTGATGTTGCCGTGCAGGTCCAGCGCCACGCCAACGGGCACGCCGGGCGCGGCGGCGCGCACGCGTTCGAGCAGGTCGCCTTCGCCGTCGGCGCTGTTCTCGGCCACCATGGCGCCGTGCAGGTCCAGCAAGATGGCATCGCAGCCCGGCGCGGCCGCCACGATGCGGCGCGTGAGTTCGTCGTAGGCGGCCGCATGCACGGGGCCGCTGGGATTGGAGGTGGCCGACACGGGCGTGACCAGGGTGGCGCCCGCCGCCTCGGCCAGGTCGATGAAGGCGGCCATGGCCGTGCGCATGCCCTTGTTGGCCGAATAGGCGGCCTCGCCATAGGTGGGCGCAAACGCCTCGATGGGCGTGGGCACGGGTGAGAAGGTATTGGTCTCGTGGTTGAGCCGGGCAATCAGGATCTTCATGCCGGCACCCCGCCGTCCGCTGCCTGCACCACGCCCGCGGCCGCCAGCATGGCGCGCAGCAGCACGTTGCAGCCGGCCTCCAGGTGGGCGGGCTCGGCGTCCTCGATCTCGTTGTGGCTGATGCCGTCGGCGCAGGGCACGAAGATCATGGCGGCAGGCGCCACGCGGGCCAGGTAGACGGCATCGTGGCCCGCGCCGCTGACCACGTCCATGGCGCTGTAGCCCAGGTCGGCGGCATTGGTGCGCACGGCCTCCACCAGGTGCGGCGTGAAGGGCTGGGGCGGGAAGTAGACGACCTGCTCCACGCCAATGGTCACGCCACGCGCGGCGGCAATGCGCTCGCAGGCCGCGCGCAGTGCGGCATCCATGTCCAGCAACTGGCCGTCGTCCGGCGCGCGCAGGTCCACGCTGAGCTTGACGCCGCCCGGGATCACGTTGCGCGAGTTGGGAAACACCTCCAGCGATCCCACGGTGCCGCGCGCATGCGGCAGGCGGTCCAGGGCGATGCGGTTGACCTCGGCCACGATGCAGCTGGCGGCCAGCAGTGCGTCGTGGCGCAGCTCCATGGGTGTGGGGCCGGCATGGGCCTCCATGCCCTGCACGCTGACGTCGTACCAGCGCTGGCCCAGCGCGGCGCTGACCACGCCGATCACGCGTTCATGGTTTTCCAGCACCGGGCCCTGCTCGATATGGGCTTCGAAATACGCGCCCACCGCAGGCGCCGGGCCGGCCGGCCCGGCATAGCCGATGGCGCGCAGCGCCTCGTCCACGCTCACGCCCTGGGCATCGCGCTGGGCCAGCGCATGCTCCAGCGTGAAGGCATTGACGAACACGCCCGAGCCCATCATCACGGGCACGAAGCGCGAGCCTTCCTCGTTGGTCCACACGGCCACCTCCATCGGGGCACGCGTGCGCACGCCGCCGTCGTTGAGCGTGCGCAGCACCTCCAGCCCGGCCAGCACGCCGTAGTTGCCGTCGAACTTGCCGCCCGTGGGCTGGGTGTCGATGTGGCTGCCCGTCATCACGGGCGGCAGCGCATCATCCAGGCCCGCGCGCCGCGCGAAGATGTTGCCGATGGCATCGACGCGGATGCTGCAGCCGGCCTCGCGCGCCCACTGCACGAAGAGATCGCGCCCCTGGCGGTCCAGGTCCGTCAGCGCCAGGCGGCACACGCCGCCCTTGGGTGTGGCGCCTATGCGCGCCAGGTCCATCAGCGATTGCCACAGGCGGGCGCCGTCGGTGCGCAGCCCGGCCGCAACGGCGGTGGCTGCAAGAGGGGTACTGAGATCCATGAATGACTCCTGGGAATGCGAAAAGCGGTGGATCAGGCGATCCCTACACCGAGATACCGGTCCTTGATGGCGTCATCGGCCAGGAAAGCGGCATTGCCTGCCTCGTGCGCAATCGCACCCTGTTCGATGATGTAGTGGCGGTCGGCCAGCTGGGTGCAGACCTCCAGGTTCTGCTCCACCAGCAAGATCGCCACGCCAGCGGCCTTGATGGTCTTGAGCTGGGCCACGATCTCCTCCACGATCACGGGCGCCAGGCCCTCGACGGGCTCGTCCAGCATGAGCAGGCGCGGCGCGTTCATCAGGGCGCGGCCTATGGCCAGCATCTGCTGCTCGCCGCCCGACAGCTGGCCGCCGCCGTTGCCGCGCCGCTCCTTGAGGCGCGGGAAGATGCGGTAGATGTCGGCCAGTTGCCAGGGCGAGCGTTTGCGCTGGCCCAGCAGCAGGTTCTCCTCCACCGTGAGCAGCTTGAAGATGCCGCGGTGCTCTGGCACCAGGCAGATGCCGCGCTGGGCCACCTGGTGTGTGGCCAGCCGGTGCACGGGTTCACCGCCGAAGCGGATCTGCCCCTGCGAGGGCTGCATCACCCCCGCGATGGACTTGAGCGTGGTGGTCTTGCCCGCGCCGTTGCGGCCCAGCAGCGTGACCAGCTCGCCGTCCTGCACCTGCAGCGACACGCCCTGCAGCACATGGCTCTTGCCGTAGTGGGCGTGTATGCCCTCGACCGAAAGCAGGGGACCGCTCATGCCTTTCCTCCCGTGATCATGTTGCCCAGATAGGCGCTGCGCACGCGCTCGTCGGCGCGGATCTCGTGGGGCAGTCCTTCGGCCAGCACGCGGCCTTGCTGCATGACGGTGATGGTGTCGGAGATGTCCATGACGATGTTCATGTTGTGCTCGATGAGCACCACGGTGTGCTCGTCCCTGAGGCCCTGGATCAGGCGCTTCATCTCGTCCAGGTCGTCGATGCCCATGCCCGAGGTCGGCTCGTCCAGGAAGATGGCCTTGGGCCGTGCGGCCAGGGCCATGCCCACCTCCAGCCGCCGCTGCTGGCCGTGCGAGAGGTTGCCGGCCGGCGTGTCCGCGTGGCGCTCCAGGCCCAGGCGCGACAGCACGCTGGCCACGGTGTCGGCCATGGAGCGCGCGCCCACGGGCGCGTTCCAGCAGTCCAGGGCCCTGGCGGGGGCCACGCCCTGCGCGGCCAGGCGCAGGTTCTCGCGCACGGGCAGGGTCAGGAACAGGCTGGTGACCTGAAAGGACCGTGCCATGCCACGGCGCACGCGGCGGTGGTCGGGCTCGCGCGTCACGTCGTGGCCGTCGAAGACGATGCGCCCGCCGCTCACGCTCTTGGTGCCCGTGAGCATGTGGAACAGCGTGGTCTTGCCCGCGCCGTTGGGGCCGATCACCGAGTGCACGGTGTGGGCGCGGACCTTGAGGTCCACGCCGCCCAGGGCGACGAACTTGTCATAGCGCTTCTCGACGCCCACGGCCTCGAGCAGGATGGGAGATGCTGCGGCGCTCATGCCTGGCCTCCTTTGGTTTCTGCAGCGGCCGCCTCGGCATCCGCCGGCCCTTTGCGTCGCACCAGGGCCCACAGGCTCTCGCCCAGGCCCCACAGGCCGCGCTGCAGGCCCAGGCTCACGATCATCAGCACCACGCCCAGCAGCAGCAGCCAGCGCGGCCACAGGGTGGACAGCCAGTCGCCCAGCAGCACATAGAAGGCCGCGCCCAGCACCGAGGCCAGCAGGTTGCCCGTGCCGCCGATCACGGTCATCACCAGGATCATTTCGCTGGTGTGGTACTCGGCGTTGGACAGCGGGGCGATGCCCGTCATCATGGCGTGCAGCGCGCCGGCCAGGCCCGTGACCGCGCCCGAGATCACGAAGGCCTGCAGCTTCAGCAGCCTCAGGTCGTAGCCCACGGCGGCGGCGCGTTCCTCGTTGTCACGCACGGCCAGCAGGGTGCGGCCGAACATGGAGTCGCAGACGCGGCGCAGCAGCCAGAACACCACCAGAAAGAGCACGGCCACAAAGCCGTAGTACTGCCAGGGCGTGGCCAGCGGCCACAGCGTCTGGCCGGCCACCGCGAGGGCGGGGCGGGGCACATCGAGCAGGCCGTTGTCGCCGCCGGTGATGTCCGTGGCCGAGTAGGCCAGAAAATAGAACATCTGCGCAAACGCCAGGGTGAGCATCACGAAGTAGGTGCCGCGCTGGCGTATGGCCACCCAGCCGACGATGGCCGCGCCCACGGCGCCCATGGCCGTGGCGGCCAGCAGGGCCAGCGGCATGGGCAGGGGCCAGCGCGTCAGCAGCAGGGCGATGGTGTAGCTGCCCAGGCCGAAGAAAATGCCCTGCCCGAAGGACAGCAGCCCCGTGTAGCCCAGCAGCAGATTGCAGCCCATGGCCGCAAGGCCGAAGATCAGCACTTCGCTGGCCAGCGAGCCCGACTGCATGCACAGCGGCATGGCCACCACGATGGCCAGCGCGAGAAGGAGATGGGAATGCCTGGTCATGGTCTTCATCCTTTGCGGCCCAGAAGGCCATGGGGTCGCAGCAGCAGCACCGCGGCCATGGCCACGTAGATCATCAGGCGCGCGCCCTCGGGCCACAGCGTGCTCATCACGCTTTGCACGATGCCGATCAGCAGGCCGCCGACCAGGGCGCCGCCGAAGCTGCCCAGCCCGCCCACGACCACGATCACGAAGGCCACGCCCAGCGCCTCCACACCCATGAAGGGCTCGGCGCCGCGTATGGGCGCAGCCAGCACGCCGGCCAGCGCCGCCGTGGCCGCGCCCAGCGCGAACACCAGGCTGAAGATGCGCAGCACGTTCACGCCCAGCAGGGACACCATCTCGGTCGATTCGCTGCCCGCGCGCACCGCACTGCCCAGCCGCGTGCCCTCCAGCAGCCACCACAGCAGCACGGCCAGCACGGCCGTGAAGCCGATCACGAACAGCCGGTACTTGGGATAGACGAAGCTGCCCCACATCACCACGCCCTGCAGCAGATCGGGCACGGCCACGCTGTCGCCCAGCGGGCCCCATTGCACGATCACCAGCTCCTGCACCACCAGGGCCAGGCCCACGGTGACGATGATGTGGAACTCATGCGCCTTGGCATACACATGGCGCAGCATGAGCTTTTCCACCAGCCAGCCCAGCGCGCCCACGGCCAGCGGCACCACGACCAGGGACAGCCAGAAACTCATGCCCCAGCGCGTCATCTGGTAGCAGAAATAGGCGCCCAGCAGGTAGAAGGCACCGTGCGCGAAATTCACGAAACGCAGCAGGCCGAAAACGATGGACAGGCCCACGGCCAACAGGAAATACAGCATGCCTATGCCGATCCCGTTGATGGTCTGAAGCAGATAGATGCTCATACAGGGTCCGAAACGATGGACGAAGGAGGCGCCGTGGCGGCCTTGATGCGCGGTTCGCCATGAAACTGGCGAGGCCCAGGCGAGGGGCACCGAGCAAGGGCCGCCCCGCCGCGAGGGTGCCGTCCCCCCCGCGACGCGAGAGGGGGAAGCGGCGTAGCCGCTCAGGGGGCTTTCAAGCCAATTTGCAGCCGGTCTGATCGATGGGCAGGAAGGACTTGCCGGAGCTGACCACATCCACGTAGTCGTCCTTGTTCTTCATCTTGGACTTGGCCTTGCCCTTGAGCAGGTAGTAGCTCTTGAGCACCTGGTGGTCGGCCTTGCGCACTTCTTCCTCGCCCGTCAGGCCCTGGTACTTCATGCCTTCCAGCGCGGCGACCACGGCCTTGGGGTCGGCCGTGCCGGCCTTGATGATGGCGTCGATCATCAGCTTGGTGCAGATGTAGTGGCCGGCCAGGCTGTAGTTGGGATTGGCCTTGAACTTGTCGTTGCAGCGCTGCACCAGATCGCGGTTGAGCGGCGTGTCCACCGTGTGCCAGTACTGGGCGCCGAAGTACACGCCGTCGCACAGGTCGGCGCCCAGCGATTCGAACTGCTCCAGCCCCGAGGCCCAGGCGATCAGGATGGTCATGTTCTTGTTCATGCCGAAGCTGATGGCCTGGCGCAGCGTGTCCGAGGACTGGGCGCCGAAGTTCAGCAGCAGCAGCACGTCGGGCTTGGCGGCCACGGCATTGGTCAGGTAGCCGCTGAACTCCTTTTCGGTCAGCGAGTGGTAGCTGTTGCCCACATGCTCGATGCCCTTTTCCTTGAAGATGTTCTTGGCCGCCGTCAGCAGGCCGTCGCCGAACACGTACTGCGGCGTGATGGTGTACCAGCGCTTGGCCTTGGGCAGGGATTCGACCAGCGGGCGCACGGTCTGCTCGATGGCGCCGAAGGTGGGTGCCGACCAGCGGAAGGTGGCGCTGTTGCAGTCCTTGCCCGTGATCTCGTCGGCGCCTGCGGTGGTGATGAAGATGCCGCCGGCCTTCTCGGCCTCCTTGCCCATGGCCAGCGCCTCCGACGACAGGATGCCGCCTGCGAAGAAGCGCGTGCCCTGCTGCTGCGAAGACTCCTGCAGCTTGCGCACGGCCGTGGCGGGCTTGCCCTCGGTGTCCAGCACGGTGTAGGCCAGCGGCCGGCCCAGCGCCTTGCCGTATTGCTCGATGGCCAGCTTCATGCCCAGGTCCGCATACTTTCCGTTGGCCGCGAAGGCGCCCGACATGGGCACGGGGCAGGCGAACTGGATGCTGTCCTTGGACTGCGCCCAGACGCTGCGGCCCAGGCCCAGCGATGCGGGCAATGCGCCCAGTGCCGAGAGTTGCAGGAGGTGACGACGTTGCATGGGATCTCCGTGATGGGAACTGAAGGCGCGGCGGCCCGGGTACGCTTTTCAGAGCAAGTTGCATGCCAGTCGAAATGGGTGCGTGCAGGCTCCTTGATTCATATTTATAGTGATAAATAGAAGAAATAGGGCGCGTGCTAACCCTAGGCGGGCACGGCCACGCGCCATGGCGGTGCATACTGCACCAAACCCGCATGCAGACTGGGCGCGGACACGATCCGGTGCCCTTCCGGAGAACACAACAATGGATACACCCAAGTCGCCCTCCCTGGCAATCCGGCAGCTCAAGCGCCCGGATCTCGTGGCCCAGGAGATCAAGCGCCTGATCACCGAAAAGAACCTCAGCCCTGGCGACCGCCTGCCGCGCGAAAGCGAGCTGCAGGCACAGTTCCAGGTCAGCAAGGGCACGATCCGCGAGGCCCTCAAATCGCTGGAAGTGCAGGGGCTGATCACCATCTCCACCGGCCCTTCGGGCGGTGGCACGGTCGTCGAGGTGCCGCTGGACCGCACGCTGCAGTTCATGCAGAACTACCTGTTCTTCCAGGAGGTGACCATCGACGACATCTACACGGTGCGCCAGATGCTGGAGCCCGAGCTGGCGGCAGGCGCCGTGCCCCATCTGACCGAGGCGGATTTCGACGCGCTGGAGCACAGCATCGCCTGCTGCGACCCCACGCAAAGCAGCGAGGACCTGGTGAGCCAGCGGCGCGAGGACGTGAACTTCCACGACATCCTTGCAGCGGCCAATCCCAACCCCTTCCTGCGCTTCACCTGCGAGCTCATCAACGAGATGATTCGCCAGCTCATCGTCTTCGCCAACCGCACGCCCCAGTCCGAGCACCGGCGCTTTGGCGAGGCCAATGCCCGGATCCACCGCGACATCGTGCAGGCCGCACGCGAACGCGATGCCGTGACGGTGCATGCGCTGATGCAGCAGCACATGCGGGATGCAGCCAGCAGCGTCAAGCGCATGAAGGGCCGCATCCAGGGGCGGCTCATCCTGGATGCCGACAGCCTGCGCAGCCCGCGTCCGCAACGCGCCGTGCAGCCGGTGGAAAAGCCGGCGATGGCAGTGCCGAGGACTGCACCAAAAAAGGCACCGAAACCGGCAGCAAAAGCAGCGCCAACAACAACGGCAAGGCCGGCCGCAAAGACCGCCGCAAAAGCCGTCGCGAAGACCAATGCAAAGCCCACTGCAAAGGCGGCTCCGAAGGCACCTCCAAAGGCGCTGCCCAAGCCACCCTCCGTGCGTGCCGCCGCCGCACGCAAGCGCGCGGCCTCCTGAACTGTCCCGCGCCGGTCATTGCCGCCCCGCGCCACGCGTTTCGCGCCGCCCGCTGCTGGTATGCTGCCGCGCGCTCGGCCTTCACGCATTCCACCCCCTCACGAGACAACAGCATGAGACAAACCCCTTTCGCATCTTCCCGTACCCCTGCCCTGTGGCGCGCCCTGGCCGGCGGCCTGGCGCTGGCGGCCACGCTGGCGGCGCCCTTCGCCCATGCCCAGGGCGCAGGCAGCTATCCGTCCAAGACCATTCGCCTGGTCGTGCCCTTTGCGCCTGGCGGCTCCACCGACATCCTGGGCCGCCTGCTGGCGCAAAAGATGGGCGAGAGCATGCACACCACGGTGGTGGTGGACAACAAGCCCGGCGCCAACGGCACCATCGGCTGCGACCTGGTGGCCAAGGCGCCGGCCGACGGCTACACCGTGGTGCTGGGCGATGTGGGCTGCATGGCCATGGCCAAGGGCCTGTACACCAAGCTGCCCTATGACCCGCTGCGCGACTTCGCGCCCATCAGCCTGGTGGCACGCAGCCCGCTGGTGCTCACCGTGGGCGCGCAAAGCCCGTTCCACTCGCTCAAGGAGCTGACGGCGGCGGCCCAGGCCCAGCCCGGCAAGCTCAACTACCCCTCGTCGGGCACGGGCGGCCCCAACCATCTGGGCGCCGAGCTGTATGCCATGCAGGCCAAGGTCAAGATCGGCCACGTGCCCTACAAGGGCAGCGCGCCTTCCGTGGTGTCGCTGGCAGCCGGTGAGACCGACTTCGGCTTTCTCACGGCCGTGACGATTGCCGCGCAGCTCAAGGCCGGCAAGGTGCGCGCCCTGGCCGTGGCCCACAACGAACGCCTGCAGTCCATGCCCGACGTGCCCACCATGTCCGAGGCCGGCCTCAAGGACTTCACGGCCGATGCCTGGTTCCTCGCGGCCGTGCCCGCAGGCACGCCCAAGCCCATCGTGGACAGGCTCTACGCCGAGATCGCCAAGGCCCTGCCCGCGCCCGAGGTCAAGGAAAAGCTGGACGCCATGGGCGTGCTGCCCTCGGGCCTCAAGCCCGATGCCTCGGCCCAGTTCCTGCGCGTGGAAGTGGACAAGTGGCGCGATGTGATCAAGAACGCGGGCATCACGCTGGACTGATTTCGCAGCCTTGCCGTTGCCATGTAAAAAGCCCCTGCGGCCTCACGGCCCAGGGGCTTTTCTCATGTGCCGGAGATGCTCAGTTCGTTTCCGTCAGGGCATCGCCCAGGGCGCTGACCAGCCGCTCGATCTCGGCCTTCTCGCTGATGAAGGGCGGCGCGATCTGGATGGTGTCGCCGCCGTAGCGCACGTAAAAGCCCTTGTCCCAGCACTTCATGGCGATCTCGTAGGGACGGCGGGCCGGCTCGCCGGGCAGCGACTCGATGGTGAAGCCCGCAGCCAGGCCGAAGTTGCGGATGTCGGCCACATGCTTTGCTCCCTTGAGGCTGTGCACGGCCTGCTCGAAGAACGGGGCCAGCGCGCGCACGCGGCCCGGGCCGTCCTCGCGCTGCAGCAGGTCCAGCGCGGCCACGCCTGCTGCGCAGGCAATGGGATGGGCCGAGTAGGTGTAGCCGTGCGGGAACTCCAGCATGTACTCGGGGCCGCCCGCTGCCATGAAGGTGTCGTAGATCTCCTTGCTGGCCACCACGGCGCCCAGGGGCTGGGCGCCATTGGTCACCTGCTTGGCGATGTTCATGATGTCGGGCGTGACGCCGAAGGCCTCGGCCCCCGTCATGGCGCCGCAGCGGCCAAAGCCCGTGATGACCTCGTCGAAGATCAGCAGGATGTTGTTCTGCGTGCAGATCTCGCGCAGGCGCTGCAGGTAGCCGGCCGGCGGAATCACCACGCCGGCCGAGCCCGAGAAGGGCTCGACGATGACGGCCGCGATGTTGCTGGCGTCATGCAGGGCGATCAGGTCCAGCAGCCGGTCGGCCAGCGCGCGGCCATCGGTGGCGGGCATGCCTTTGTGGAAGGACCCCAGCGCCGGCTGCGTGTGCGGCAGGTGGTCGGCCTCCACGCCCTGGCCGAAGGTCTTGCGGTTGCCCACCATGCCGCCGACGGAGATGCCGCCGAAGTTCACGCCGTGGTAGCCCTTCTCGCGCCCGATCAGCCGGGTCTTGCCGCCCTGGCCCTTGGCGCGCCAGTAGGCGCGTGCCATCTTCAGCGCCGTGTCGGCCGCCTCCGAGCCCGAGCCCGTGAAGAACACATGGTCCAGGCCTGCAGGCGTCAGCTCCTTGATCTTGTTGGCCAGCGCGAACGAGGCCGGGTGGCCGAACTGGAAGGCCGGCGCATAGTCCAGCTGCTGGGCCGCGCGGCCGATGGCTTCGGCGATCTCGCGGCGGCCATGGCCCAGGCCCGAGCACCACAGGCCCGACAGGCCGTCGAAGATCTTGCGGCCGTCGGCATCGGTGTAGTAGGCGCCCTGGGCGCTGGTGATCATGCGCGGGCGCGCCTTGAACTCGCGGTTGCCGGTGAAGGGCATCCAGTGGGCGTCAAGCCAGGCGGCATCGGTGCGCGTGGCGGCTGCAGCGCCTTGTTCGGTGGGAACCAGGGTCATGGTGATCTCCTCGGGCCGGGAAAGAAATAAAGGAACCGGCCCATTGTGATCGTGCCTTTTGATTTCTCGAAGTGCGTGATATCGAGGTTCACTTGCGGATTCCTGCAAGTGAGCAGGGGCTTGCCGGTCCGGGCCCGGAGAGCGCGCATTGTGGGAATCCATGGCCGATGCCGCCCTGGTGCTCGCCTATAGTGGCTCCCCTGTAGTGGTGGCCGGTTCAGGCGGGCACCGGGAGGCGAAGGGCGATGGCGGATTTTTCGATGGACAGCACCCCAGGCCGCCCGGCGCGGGACGGGCGCGCGCGCGCCGCGCTGGGCCAGCTGGGCGACATGGACCTGCGCCTGCTGCGCGTGTTCAAGGCCGTGGTCGAGTGCGGCGGCATGTCGGCTGCCGAGCTGGAGCTGAACATCGGCAGCTCCACGCTGAGCCGCCATATGAAGGACCTGGAGGAGCGCCTGGGCCTGACGCTGTGCCGGCGCGGGCGCGCGGGCTTCGCGCTCACGCCCGAAGGCCATCGCATCTACGAGGCCACCCTGCAACTGCTCGGTGGCGTGGAAGGCTTCCTGGGCCAGGTGGACGACATCCATGGCCGGCTGGCCGGCACGCTGGACGTGGCGCTGTTCGACAAGACCGTGGGCAATCCGCAGTCGCGCATTCCCGAGGCGATCGGCGTTTTGCACGACCAGGCGCCGCAGCTGCATCTGCGCCTGCATGTGGCCTCCATCCAGGCCATCGAGCGCGGGCTGATGGAGGGGCGCTGGCAGGTGGGCGTGCTGCCATCGGCACCCAGTTCGGGCGCGCTGGACAGCGCCCGGCTGTTTGGCGAGCGCATGCAGCTGTACTGCGCTCCCGGCCATCCGCTGCATGGCGCCGACCATGGCGCGCTGGACTGGGGCAGCCTGGGCGCACATGCCTTTGCAGGTCTGGGCTACCAGTCGCCCAACATGGCGCTCAGCCACCAGGCCGGCCTGCAGCGCCAGGCCACGGGTTTTGACCAGGAGGCCATTGCCATGCTGGTGCGATCGGGCCGCTACCTGGGCTTTCTGCCCGATCACTATGCACAGGCCATGCAGGACCAGGGCCTGCTGCAGGCCGTGGCACCGCACCGCTTTTTCTATCTGTGCGATTTCTTCGCGGTCTGGCGCAATGCCGTGGCCCCTGGGCGTGCGGCCCGGGTGTTCATTGAAGCCCTGCTGTCCGTGCACCATGGATGAACGGGTTCATCACAGCCTTGGAAAGAGGAAATTCACAGGTTTGATATCAGGATGTGCACAGGTTTTTGCACAGCTTGTGCTCAGGTTTTTGCAGCGTATGCGCTTGACAATGTTTGGCATTGTGGCCGGTGCCAGGGCTTCAGTCCGCCCCGATTGCGCCGACATGCATGCATGGATTCCGTGTCGGCCCTGGGCCGTACGAGCAGCGCCTTGATACCAACGATTTCGCATTTCCCGGGTTCTTGCCACCATGCGCCGCCATGTCCACCTCTCTTGCCGCCACGGCAGGGCCGGGTTTCAGCCCGTGCCGCCATCGACCATCCTGGCCAGGGTCTCGGCCAGCCATTTCCCGAATGAGTCTGCGCCAAGGGGCTGCATGGGTATCGGCATGGGCATGTTCATCTCCGTGCTCCCGGCAGGCTCAGGCTGCAGCCGTGGGCGGCGCCATCGCGGCGGCGGCATCGGCACGGCGGCGCAGGCCCCGTTCCCAGAGCTTTTCATGGAAGAAGAAGGCCACGGCCTGGACGGTGGGCTCCAGCAGGCTGAGCGTCAGCGCGGCCCAGAGGTTGCGGGTCACGGCATAGGCCACGGCCGCCGCCACCGTGACGTGGATGACGTAGTAGCTGGCGGTTTTCATCAGCGTGTGGCGGTGGTGGTGCAGGGTCTGGCGGATGCGGGTCATGGGGCTTTCCTCGGGGCTTCTCTCGTGATGAGACTCCATGCTAGGTGTGATCAATAGCTGCGGCCAATCGAAAATGATTATCAAAGACATGAAGACTATCGATGGCGGGCAGGCAGGTGCCGTGGCCCTATGCCATTCAGGGGGGGCGCCATGAATTGGGACGAGATCTTCGTGCTCGGATGGGCACCCCATCCGCAGTGGTTCCAGTGGCTGCATCCGGGCCTGGTGACGCTGTCGGTGGTGGTGGCCGTGGCCACGTCGATGATGGCCATGCAGATCGCGGGGCTGGCGCGCAATGCCGCCTCGCCCCGGATACGCCGCACCGGCGTGCTGACCGGCGCCTTCTGTCTGGGCGCCGGCATCTGGGCCATGCATTTCATCGGCATGCTCGCCTTTGTGCCCTGCACCTTCGGCGACTACGACCCCTGGATCACCGCGCTGTCCATGTTGCCCAGCATGCTGGCGTCCTGGCTGGCGCTGACGCTGATGGTGCGGCCCCGGCTGTCCGCCCAGGCGCTGGTCGGCGGCGGCGTGCTCATGGGGCTGGGCATTGGCTCCATGCACTACATCGGCATGGCGGCGGCCCAGACCTGGAGCCTGATGCTCTACGACCCCTGGGGCGTGCTGCTGTCGGTGATCGTGGCCGCCACCATGGCCATGCTGTCGCTGTGGGTGCGCTTTCGGCTGGGCAACACGGGCCGCCTGTGGCCCACCCTGGTGGCCGGCATAGTCATGGGCCTGGCCATTTCCTGCATGCACTATGCGGGCCTGTACGCACTGCGCCTCAAGCCCGGTATCGATGCGCTGGCGCAGCAGGAGGCGCCCACGCATGCGCTGCTGGTGTTCTCCATCGTGGGCGTGGTGGTGCTGATCTTCGGCCTGGTGCTCGCGGTCAACATGACGCTGCGCTACCGCCAGATCTACCGGCAGGTCCAGCGCAGCGAGTCGCGCCTGCGCGCCGTGGTGGATACGGCGGTGGACGGCATCGTGATGATCGACGGGCGCGGCAGCATCGTCTCGTTCAACGGCGCGGCCGAGCGGCTGCTGGGCTGGACGGCGCAGGAGGTGCTGGGCCGCAGCGCCAGCCTGCTCATGCCTGCGTCGGGCTGCGATGGTGAGGGCGGCTCGCTGGAAAAGCAGCTGGCCGCGGGCTTTGCAGGCCTGCTCGGCTCCAGCCGCGATGTCCATGCCCTGCACAAGGACGGCACGCAGATCGCCGTGCGCCTGGCCGTGGGCCGGGTGGCGATTGCGGGCGATCCGCTGTTCGTGGGCTTTGTGACCGACATCCGCGAGCGCCGCCAGATGCTGCAGTCGCTGCGCCGCAGCGAGGAGCAGTACCGCACCCTGATCAACAACGTGCCCGGCACCACCTTCCGCTGCCTGTACGACGGCAAGTGGACGCCGCTGCTGCTCAGCCGCTCCATCAAGGAGCTGACCGGCTGGACCGAGCAGGACTTCACGGACGGACTCACGGGCTGGGACCGGCTCATCCATGCCGAGGACCGCGACCGGCTGGAGGCTGCGGTCTCGCATTCGCTGTCACGGCGCCAGACCTACAACGCCGACTACCGCCTGCTGCACCGCGACGGCAGCACCCGCTGGGTGTCCGAGACCGGGCGCGGCGTCTTCAACGAGCACGACGAGCTGACCTGGATCGACGGCGTGATCATGGACCAGACGGCGGCGCGCGCGCGCAATGCCGAGTTCGAGGGTACGGTGCGCGCCATCGACCTGTCGCTGGCCACCATCGAGTACGACCTGCTGGGCCAAGTGCTGCGCGCCAACCGCAATTTCCTGGACCTGTTCGGCTACCGGCTCGACGAGGTCGCGGGCCGCCACCACGGCATGTTCTGCGAGCCCGGCTATGCCCACACGCCCGAGCATGTGCAGTTCTGGCGCCGCCTGGCCGAGGGCGAGTTCCAGGCCGGCGAATTCCTGCGCTGCGGGCGCGAGGGGCGGCGCATCTGGGTGCAGGCCACCTACAACCCCATACGCGACGCCGACGGCCGGCCCTACAAGATCGTCAAGCTGCTCACCGACATCAGTGCCCAGCGCAAGCTGGCCCAGGAGCTGGTGCTGGCCAAGGAGCATGCCGAGGCCGCCGCCGCCGCGCGCAGCACCTTCCTGGCCAACATGAGCCACGAAATCCGCACGCCCATGAACGCCATCATCGGCTTCACCGAGGCGCTGCGCGAAACCGCCCTGCAGCCTACGCAGGCGCGCTACCTGGACACGGTGCACTACGCGGCGCGCTCCATGCTGCGCCTGCTCAATGACATCCTGGACACGGCCAAGCTCGACAAGGGCGCGGTGGAGCTGGAGATCGAGGATTTCTCGGTGCGCGAGCTGTGCCAGCAGATCCTGGCGTCGCTGCGCATCACGGCCGACCGCAAGGGCCTGGACCTACGCCTGGACTACGACCCGCACACGCCGGCCGCGCTGCGCGGCGACGGCATGCGCGTGCAGCAGATCCTGGTGAACCTGCTGGGCAATGCCGTGAAGTTCACCGAGCGTGGCCATGTGCTGCTGCGCGTGCGCTACGAGCAGGGCGTGCTGCAGCTCGATGTGCATGACACGGGCATCGGCATCGCGCCCGAGAAGATCCACCGCATCTTCGACCCCTTCGCCCAGGCCGATGCCTCGACCACGCGGCGCTTTGGCGGCACGGGCCTGGGCACGACCATCTCGCGCCAGCTGGCCGAGCTCATGGGCGGCAGCATCCAGCTGCACAGCACCGTGGGCGTGGGCACGGTGTTCGAGGTGCGCCTGCCCCTGCCGGTCGGCGAGAGCCCGCTGTCCGAGCGCGGTGCGGCCAGCCGCGGCCTGCCGCCGCTGCACATCCTGGCCGTGGACGATGTGCCCGAGAACCTGGAGCTGCTGCAGATCAACTTCTCCAGCCAGAACCACCAGATGGCGCTGGCGCATGACGGCGCCGAGGCGCTGCGCTGCGTGCAGGCGCAGGAGCCGCCCTTCGACGTGGTGCTGATGGACCTGCAGATGCCGGGCATGGACGGCCTGGCGGCGGCGCGCGCCATCCGCGTCTGGGAGCGGCAGCTGCAGCGCCGGCCCGTGCCCATCGTCGCGCTGTCGGCCAGCGTGCTGGAGAAGGACCGCAGCGACGCCAGCGCCGCCGGCATGGACGGCTTTGCCTCCAAGCCGCTGGACATGGCGCGGCTGCAGGCCGAGATCGCGCGGCTGCTGTCGCTGCAGGTGGCGCTCAAGGAGGCCAGGCCGCCCGCGCCCGCCAGCGCCCAGGCGGGGCTGCCCGATGTCACGGTGGACTGGGCCTCGGGCATTGCGCTGTGGGGCCGGGTCGATCCGCTGGTGGCCGCCATTCGGCGCTTTCTGAACGAGCAGCTCGACCTGGCCGATCGCCTGCGCCGCGCCCTGCAGCGCCCGGGGACCGAAGCCCTGGTGGGCCTGGCCCACCGCGTGCGCGGCGCGGCAGGCAACCTGGGGCTGCAGGCCGTATACCGCCTGGCATCGCGCCTGGAAGGCCATGCGCAGGATGGCGCCCCGCAGCCCCAGCTGCTTGCCCTCATCGACCAGTTGCAGCAGGCGCTGGATGCCGTGACGCAGGAGCTGCGCCAGCGCCATCCGGCCGCCATGCCGGTGGCCGAGGTCGCGGGCCAGGCGCTGCCCGGCGGCACGGCACCGGCGCCGCCCGTGGCCGATGCCGGGCCGCAGGGCGGCGCGTCCTGCCTGCCGGCCGATGCCCGGCCCTGGCTGGAGCGCATCGTTGCCGCATTGCAAAGCGGGGAGCTGGACGGGCAGGCCATGCAGGCCCTGGTGCGCATACTGACGGCCGAACAGCTGCAACCACTGCAGCAGGCACTGGATAATTTCGACTTCGAGCGTGCGCAGGAATGCGCCCAGCAGCTGCAGCAGCAACTGCCCTCGATCGATGGAGACAGAGCATGAATGCGCCCAATCTACTGGCAACGGACAAGCGCCCGCGCCTGCTGCTGGTCGATGACGACCCGACCAACCTGCATGTGCTGCGCCAGATCCTGGGCGAGGACTACCGGCTCTCGTTCGCCACGGACGGGCGCAAGGCACTGCAGCTGGCACAGCACCAGCCGGACCTGATCCTGCTGGACATCATGATGCCCGAGCTCGATGGCTACGCCGTGTGCCGCCAGCTCAAGGCACAGGCCGACACCGCCCGCATCCCGGTGATCTTCATCACGGCTCTGTCGGACGGGCAGGACGAGGCGCTGGGCTTTGCCTCCGGCGCGGTGGACTACATCGTCAAGCCCGTGCGTGCGCCCGTGGTGCGCGCGCGGGTGCGCAACCACCTGTCGCTGGTCAAGCTCGACGAGCTGCGCAGCACGCGCCTGCAGATCGTGCAGCGCCTGGGCCGCGCGGCCGAGTACCGCGACAACGAAACCGGCATGCACGTGATCCGCATGAGCCACTACGCAAAGACGTTGGCGCTGGCGGCCGGCTGCACCGACGAGTGGGCCGACGACCTGCTCAACGCCGCGCCCATGCACGACGTGGGCAAGATCGGCATCCCCGACGCCATCCTGCTCAAGAACGGACCGCTGACGGCCGAGGAATGGACGGTCATGCGCCGCCATCCGCAGATCGGCGCCGAGATCATCGGCGAGCACGACTCCCAGGTGCTGCAGATGGCCTACAGCATTGCGCTGACCCATCACGAGAAATGGGACGGCACGGGCTACCCGCAGGGCCTGGCGGGCGAGGGCATTCCGCTGGCCTCGCGCATCGTGGCCGTGGCCGACGTGTTCGATGCCCTCACCACGGAGCGCCCCTACAAGCACGCCTGGACCGTGGACGACGCCATGGAGCACATAGAGCAGCAGGCCGGCGCCCACTTCGACCCGCGCCTGGTGCCGCTGTTCATCGGCCTGCGCCCGCAGCTCGAAGACATACGCGAGCGCTGGAAGGATTGACCGCACCGGCAGCACCGATTCCGGCAGGGCATGCTGGGGCATGGGCCATCGCTTACCCTGGCGGGCCTGCCATCGGCGCTCAAATGACCTGTCCATGTCTTCTCCCCCGTCCCTCGCTGGCCGCTTCCATGTCCGCGCACTGACCGCTGCCGACCTGTCCGATCTGCTGCACATCCAGCTGGCCTGCTATGGCGCGGACTATGCCGAGAGCGGCGAGGTCTTTGCGCGGCGCCTGGCCAGCGCGGCGAACTGCTCGCTGGCGCTGGAGCAGGGCGGCCGGGTGCGCGCCTACCTTGCGGCCTACCGCAGCCGGGTGGCCAAGATCACCCCGCTGCACGGTGACTTCGAAGCCGTGGAACAGGCCGACACCCTCTACCTGCACGACATGGCCGTGCACCCCGACGCTGCAGGCCAGGGCCTGGCGCGCGCGCTGCTGGCGCCGCTGTGGGACAGGGCGCGTGCCGAGGGCCTGCGCCACACGGCCCTGGTCTCGGTGCAGGGCTCACGCGGCTACTGGGAGCGCCATGGCTATGCCGTGCAGGCGCTGGTGAACCCGCTGCAGCAGCAGCGCCTGGACAGCTATGGCGATGATGCGCTGTACATGGTCCGGCCGCTGTAGGGCGCGGTGTCGCGTGAGTGGCCGGCAGGGCGTGTTGAGGGCGTGTTGATGGGGTTTTGGCCGGGGACGTGGTGGCCGCCTCTGGTCATAATGCGCGCCATGCCCGATCGCTGGAAACCCAATGTCACTGTGGCGGCCATCATTGAGCGCGATGGCCGTTTTCTGCTGGTGGAAGAAGACACGGCCGATGGCGTGCGCTACAACACGCCCGCAGGCCATCTCGACCCGGCCGAGTCGCCCATCGCCGCCTGCGTGCGCGAGGTCGATGAGGAAACTGCGCACGACTTCGTGCCCACGGCCCTGGTCGGCATTTACCTGAACCGCTTCGTGCGCACGCGCACGGGTTCGGACATCACCTATTTGCGCTTTGCATTCACGGGCGAGCTGGGCGACTTCCGGCCCGGCCAGCCGCTGGACGACGGCATCCTGCGCACGGTCTGGATGACGCTGGACGAACTCAAGGCCTGCGCAGCCCAGCACCGCAGCCCGCTGGTGATGCAAAGCATCGAGGACTACCTGGCCGGCCGCCGCTACCCGCTGGAGCTGATCCATACCGATCCCAGCGTGATGCAGGCTCCGCAGCCCCACTGAGTCACCAAGGCACCGAGCACCATGCCGGCCCTGTCTGTCACAAAACGCCACGCTCCCGCGTCTTGATGGCATGCAGACCTCCTCCGCCCCTGACGATCCCCTGGCGCTGTTCGAGCGCCACCGCCCGCGCCTGTTCGGCCTGGCCTACCGCATGCTGGGCCAGCGCGCCGATGCCGAAGACCTGGTCCAGGAAGCCTGGCTGCGCTGGCATGGCGCCGAGCGCGCCGGCATAGAGCAGCCCGAGGCCTGGCTGGTCTCCGTGACCACGCGCCTGGCCATAGACCGGCTGCGCCGCCTGCGCGCCGAGCGCGAGCACTACCAGGGCTTCTGGCTGCCCGAGCCCCTGGTCCAGCCCTGGGCCGAGGAGGCCGCCTCCTCGGCCGAAGACCTGCTGGAGCGTGCCCACGACGTGTCCACGGCTCTGATGTTCGTGCTGGAGCAGCTCACCCCCGACGAACGTGCGGCCTTCCTGCTGCGCGAGATCTTCGATGCCGACTATGCCGAGGTGGCCCAGGCCCTGGGCCGCAGCGAGGCCGCCTGCCGCCAGCTCGTGCACCGCGCCCGCAGCCATGTGCAGGCCGGCCGCCCGCGCTTTGCGGCGCCGCCCGAGGCCCATGCCGCGCTGCTGCAGCGCTTTGCGCAGGCCGTGCAGGGCGGGAACTTCGCGCAGATCCAGGCGCTGTTCGCGCCCGATGCCGAGCTCATCAGCGACGGCGGCGGCAAGGTGCCCTCGTTCGGCCGCGTGCTGGAGACGGGCCGGCGCCTGGCCCTGCTGTACTTCGCCACCACGCGCCGCATGCGGCGCAACGGCCAGCGCCAGACCCTGCACCTGGCGCGCGTCAACGGCCTGCCGGGCCTGCTGCGCTGCATCGACGGCGAGCTGGAGTCCGTGCAGACGCTGCTGGTCGAGGACGGCCTGATCCGCTGCATCTACACGCTGCGCAACCCCGACAAGCTGACCGGCGTGGCCGTGCCGGCGCCATTGCCGTTCCCTGTAGGCCCGGCAGGCCCTGCAGCGTAGTCAGAGGGTCAGATGAACTGAAGATCGCGGGGCGTGACGCCCTCGAACACGCGCTGCAGCTGGGCCGGGCTCAATCCATACATGCGCTGGAACAGGCCGCCCAGCACGGCGCGGTACTCGTTGAGCACGGGATGGTCGCGGTTCTGGAACAGGTTTTTCTGGTTGACCTCGACCTGCTCGCCCACGATGCGACCGCCAGCATGCGAGGACAGCCCGCCGCCCAGCAGCCAGTAGGTCGTGCCGTGGCCGTGGTCCGTGCCCTTGTTGCCGTTCTCGCGGAAGGTGCGGCCGAACTCGCTGATCACCACCACCACCGTATGCCGCCAGGCCTCGGGGCCGATCTCCTGGGCAAAGCCGGCCAGGCCCCGGCCCAGCTCGTCCAGCCGCCCGGCCAGCGCGCCCGTGGCGCCGCCCTGGGCCACGTGCGTGTCCCAGCCGCCCACATCGACGAAGCCCAGGTCGAAGCGATCGCGCATCAGGGCCGCCATGCGCTGCGCCACCAGGGCAAAGCCGCGTGCGCTGATGGCATTGCGCCCGGCTTGGTCCATTTCCTCCTGCACGCTGCGCTGCACGGCATCACGCACCTCAAAGCCCTCCTGCACGGCCGGGCCCAGGGCAGTGCCCGCGTACATGGCGGCAATGGCCTGGCTGCGGCGATCGTCCAGGCCGCCCTTGCCCACGGATGCCAGCGCCATGTTGGCGGCCGGCAGGCTGCCGCGCAGCAGCAGCGGAAGCTGGGGCGTGAAGGCCATGGGCGATACCGCCGTGCGGCCATCCTGCCCCAGCACCTGGGCCAGCCGGTTCAGAAAGCCCGACTGGTAGCTGCGGCGCCCGTCCAGGCCCTGGCCCAGCTCGATGGAGTCCTGCGTCTCGAAATGGCTGCGCGACAGGTCGTGCGTGCCCGCAAAGGGCACAAAGCAGGCCTGGCCTGCCTGGAACAGCGGGTGGATGCTGTCCTGCAGCACCGGGTGCAGGCCCCAGCGGTCGTCCAGCGCCAGGGCGCCCCGGGCCTCACCGGGCCGGGCAATGGCGATGCTGGGGCGGGCCTCGTAGTAGAAGTCGCTGTGCGTGGGCACGAGCAGGTTGCTGCTGTCATAGGCGCCGCGCAGGAACACCAGCAGTAGGCGCGGCGTGGCTGGCCGGGGCGTGGCGGCCTGCAGCCGGCCCAGGTGGGCGGCAAAGGGCAGGGTGGAGGCCAGGGACAGAAAGTGGCGTCGCTGCATGGACAGTCTCCCGGGGGTCAGCGGAACATCATTTCGGGGGCGGACAGGAAGTAGGTATTCCAGTCCGCCGGATTGCGGGCCTGGGCCAGTGCCGCCTGCGTGGCCTGGCTCCACTGCGGCAGGCGCTGGCGCACGCTGGCCAATTCCGACAGCGTGGGGTAGGGCGGCTTCTCCAGCGCGTCTGCGGGGTCGGCGCGGAACAGCACGGCGCTGCGCGTGGCGATCTGGCGCGCCACCTCGAAGCGCGCCGCCATCTGGCCCGAGCTGGCCCAGTCGGACTGCATCTGCGGATAGCCGTCCGGCGTCTCATGCGCATAGAGGTTCTGCCCCAGCCGGTTGACCCAGCCCAGCACGGGCGCCACGTCGGCCGCCACGCGCTGGTCCACCGACAGCCGCGTGGCGGCCAGCACGTAGTGCAGCGGATCGCGGAACTTGCGGCCGAAGCGGGCAGCCTCGGGATCGGCCAGCAGCGCCGCCACGGTGGCCGCGATATCGCCCCGGCTGCGCGTGAAGGCCTGGGCCGTGCGCTGCACCAGGGCGGGCGGCGGATCGTCGGCAATGAAGAACACCGCCAGCTTGCGCGCGATGAACTGCGCCGTGGCCGGCGAGGCGACGATGCGGTCCAGCGCCTCCTGGACCTCGGCCATGCCGCGTGCGTGCAGGGGCTGGCCCAGGAAGGTCTTGGGGCCGTAGTCGTGCCGGTTGGGGTTGAACTCGAAAAAGCCCGAGCGCAGGTAGTCGCCCTGGCGCTCGGGGCGCATGCGCGGCGGCGGCGTGCCGGCCGGCTGCAGGCTGATGCCCACGCCGGTCAGGATGCGCGCCATCTCCTGCACATCGGCCTGGGTGTAGCCGCTGCCCACGCCCATGGTGTGCAGCTCCAGCAGTTCGCGCGCGTAGTTTTCGTTGATACGGCCTGCCGCATTGCTGGCGTTGTCCAGGTAGCGCAGCATGGCCGGGTGGCGCAGCGAGGCTTCCAGCAGGCTGCGAAAACTGCCCAGCGCATGCGGGCGTATGGCCTGCTCCTCGTAGTCGCCCACCCAGGCGCGGATATCGGCCTTGCGCAGGCTGACGCTGAAATGGTTCATCCAGAACCAGGTCATCTGCTCCTGCAGCTGCGCTGGCGAGTACAGCGCACGGATCACGAAGCGCTTCTGGGCATCGTTGCCCAACTGGTTCAGCGTGCGCTGGTAGGTCTGCTGCAGCGCGGCCTTTTCATCGGCTGATGCCGCCTCCTGCACGGCCTTGCGCTGGGTCTCCAGTTCCAGCAGCACCTCGTTCATGGGGCGCTGGCTGATGGCCAGCTGGTCAATCCGCTGCTGTGCCTGCGGCGGCAGCGGCCGGGGGGCGGGCTGCAACTGCCGGGCCAGCCAGGCCTTGAGGCCCAGGCGCTGCAGCTGTGCATCCTCGCTGTCGTTGGCGCCCCAGGTCACGCGGTCCAGCCATTGCTGGCGCTGCGCGGCGGTGAGGGGCGCATCGGGCAGGGCCTGGAGTGCAGGCGTTGCGGAGGAGGGCGGCGCCTGCAGGGGCGCGCAGCCTGTGGCCAGGGTGATGGCGCAGAACGTGAGAGCGATGGCGAACGGCGATGTGCGGCGCATGGTGTCTCGGTGGGTAGGGGGCATCCATTGGACGCCAGCATCCTCCGCCCATGTGCTTCGCCCTGTAAAGCGCCGGTAGCAAAAAGTAAAAGGCAAAAAAAAGCGGAGTGTGAAGCACTCCGCTTTTTTTGAGGGACCCGGCCTTATTTGCTGGGCCGGCTCGCGCATTCCGCGCACTGTCCGTACAGGGCCATCGAATGGTCCTGGATCACCCAGCCCTTGGCCTTGGCGATCAGGTTCTGGCGCTTTTCGATATCGGGATCGTAGAACTCTTCGACCTTGCCGCAGCTGGTGCACACGAAGTGGTCGTGGTGCTGGCCTTCATTGAGTTCGTAGACGGCCTTGCCGCTCTCGAAATTGCTGCGGATGAGGATGCCGGCCTGCTCGAACTGCGTGAGCACGCGGTAGACCGTGGCCAGGCCGATGTCCGAG
This sequence comes from Delftia sp. RIT313, assembly GCF_000632165.1. NCBI lineage: Bacteria > Pseudomonadati > Pseudomonadota > Betaproteobacteria > Burkholderiales > Comamonadaceae > Delftia > Delftia sp. RIT313. Next base: position 83,765 of record NZ_JFYT01000033.1, read on the forward strand.
CGTTCGTCCAGCAGCACGCGGAACACGTCTTCGGCCGTCATGTGGCGTTGCGCACCCGTCTGGAAGATCTCCAGGATCTTCAGGCGGGGAAGCGTGGCCTTCAGGCCGGTACTCTTGAGTTCGTCGATGTTCTTCATGTCTGGGTCTTTGGCAGAGACTGCCCGCTGGACTGCCACCATGGCAGGCGCGGGGCGGCGAACAAAATGGCCCTGGTGCCAGGGGCGTCGCATGATCGCAAGCCCTAGGGACCAGCCGCTACAATGATCCACGATCATATCCCTATGCTGATACCAATGCATGTTCAAGCCCGTTGCCGCACGAGTGCGGCCCTGATGCTGTCGATCGGGGTGGCGCTGGCAGGCTGCAGCAGCCTCGATGGCGCCGCGCACCGAGTCGCCAATGTCGTCACTCCCTACAAGGTCGAGGTCGTCCAAGGCAACTTCGTCTCCCGTGAACAGGTCGAGGCCCTGCAGCCCGGCATGAGCCGCCAGCAGGTGCGCGACATTCTCGGCACGCCGCTGGTCACCAGCGTATTCCACGCCGATCGCTGGGAATATGTGTTCACCATCAAGCGCCCCGGCGTCGATTCTCAGGTGCGCAAGCTGACCGTCTTCTTCAACGGCGACCTGTTTGCCCGCTCCGAAGGCGATGAGATGCCCACCGAGGCCGAATTCGTCGCCAGCCTGGGCTCCAAGAAGAAGCTGGGCAAGATTCCTCAACTGGAAGCCAGCGAGGAGCAGCTGTCCAAGTTCCCGGCCGCCAAGCCTGTGGAAGAGCCCGTGGCCGAGCCGCCGGCCGCAGCGGCCAGCTACCCGCCACTGGAATCCGGCGCCCGTTGATATCGCCGCCCGCGCGCCGCAAGGCATGCGGGCGTTTTTCCGTGGATGGCGGCCGCCGCGGCGCCTGTCTGGCGCCCCTGTTGCCTGCTGTCCATGCATTGAGCTTGTGCATCCCTTTCCCGACATGAACGCCACGACTGCCACTTCCTCCAGCAACAACCAGCGCCTGCGTGTGGCCGTGGCCGGCGCCTCCGGCCGCATGGGCCGCATGCTGATCGAGGCCATCGCGCAAAGCGATGACCTTGTGCTGGCCGCCGCGCTGGACCGCGCCGACAGCCCTTCGCTGGGCACCGACCCCTCGGCCTTCCTGGGCCAGCCCAGCGGCATCGCCATCGAAAGCGATGTGCGTGCCGCGCTGTCCAAGGCCGATTGCCTGATCGACTTCACGCGCCCCGAAGGCACGATGGACCACCTGGCCATCTGCGCCGAGCTGGGCGTCAAGCTGGTCATCGGCACCACGGGCTTCAGCGACGAGCAAAAGGCCCGCATCGCCGAGTACGCCCAGCGCACGGCCGTGGTGCTGTCGCCCAACATGAGCGTGGGCGTGAACGTGACCTTCAAGCTGCTGGAGATGGCGGCCAAGGCGCTGTCCAGCGGCTATGACATCGAAATCGTCGAGGCCCACCACCGCCACAAGGTCGATGCCCCCTCGGGCACGGCCCTCAAGATGGGCGAGGTCATCGCCGAAGCCCAGGGCACGAAGCTGGCCGACCGCGCCGTCTACGAGCGCTTCGGCCACACCGGCGCGCGCGAGGACAACACCATCGGCTTTGCCACCGTGCGCGGCGGCGACATCATCGGCGACCACACGGTGCTGTTCGCGGGCACGGGCGAGCGCATCGAGATCTCGCACAAGTCCAGCAGCCGTGCCGGCTATGCGCAGGGCAGCCTGCGGGCGGCGCGCTTCCTGGCAGGCAAGGCAACGGGCCAGTACGACATGAACGATGTCCTGGGTCTGTGATGGCACAGACCCTGGGCCGTAGCGCCGCGTACCTCTCTTTGGCCATACGGGCGAGATAAAGACCATGACCGGCCCACTCTGGCTCTGGTGGCAGCAAGGCGACGCCGTGGCGCGCGGCACGGCGCTGCTGCTGCTGGCGCTGTCGGTGGCCAGCTGGGTGGTCATCGTCTGGAAGATCTGGTTCATGGCCGCCAGCCGCCGCCGCGTTCCACAGGCCATTGCGGCCTTCTGGAGTGCGCCGGACCTGGCCACGGGCCAGGCACGCATGGCCGAGGGCGATCGCCAGCAACTGGTGGCGCCCATGGCCGGGGCCGTGTCCCAGGCCCTCGCGCCCACGGGCAGCAGCGGCATGGCGCTCTCGGGGCGCGCAGCGCGCTCCGTGCGCCTCACGCGCGGCCTGCGCCAGGCGCTGCAGTCGGCCAGCCACCAGCTTCAATGGGGCCAGACCCTGTTGGCCACCGTGGGCGCCACGGCGCCCTTCGTCGGCCTGCTGGGCACCGTCTGGGGCATTCACCACGCGCTGGCCACATTGGCCGGCAGCGGACAGATCGGCATCGAGCAACTGGCCGGCCCTGTGGGCGAGGCCCTGGTGATGACGGCAGCCGGCCTGGCCGTGGCCCTGCCAGCCGTGCTGGCCTATAACCTGCTGGGCCGCGCCGCCGCCCAGATGGAAGCCCTGCTCGAAGGCTTTGCCCATGACCTGCAGGCCATGTTCGGCCTGGAGCAGCCCGGGCAGGCGCAGCAGGATGACGGCATGCCCGTCGCCGGCCTGCCGGCCGGCCCCATGGACGCACCCTGACCGGGCGGCCAGGCAGGAGCGCACATGGCCTTCGGACGACTGAGCGGCAAGGAGAGCGCCCCCCAGCCCATGCACGCCATCAATGTCACCCCGCTGGTGGACGTGATGCTGGTGCTGGTGGTCATCTTCATTCTTGCGGCACCCATGCTGGCCGCCTCCCTGCGCGTGCAATTGCCCCAGGCCCAGGGCACCCAGCCCATGGCGGCTGCGGGCGAGGACGATGCGCTGCTGCTGGAGGTCGATGCGCAGGGCGCGCTCTGGGTGCAGGGCCAGCCCACCACGCCCGAGGCACTGCGCGAGCGCCTGGCCCGGCTTGGCGCCCGCAATCCCCAGGCCGAGCTGCAATTGCGTGCCGACCAGGCCGTGCCCTATGGCCGCGTGGCCGAGCTCATGGGCTGGGCCCACGCGGCGGGCCTGACGCGCATGGGCTTCGTGGCGGAGCCTGCGCGAAGCCAGGAGGGCCGGTCCGCCGCCGTCCTGGGCCCCTCCGGCGCCGGGCGCTGAAGCGCCGCCGGGCCTGCGCCCGCGAAACTATTCCTGCCCTTCGGGCCAGCGCTCGCTACCCGCCAGCCGCAGATGCTGGCCATGGTCCGAGGAACGCTGGTACAGGCTGAGCCCGAACAGGGGCAGCATGCCGATCAGGTGGTCGAAGATCGCACCCTGTATGGCCTCGTACTCCACCCAGACCGTGGTGCTGGTGTAGCAAAACAGCTCCAGCGGCACGCCCATGGGCGAAGGCTCCATGGTGCGCACCAGCAAAAACATGTTCGGCGTCTTGTGGATGTGCGGATGGCGCAGCAGGTAGGCGTATGCATAGGCCTTGAAAACGGCCAGATTGCTGAGTTGCTGCGCGGCCATCTCGCTGCCTGCAGGCGCGTCGGCCATGCGCAGGTCGCCGCTGCGGGTCCAATGGTCCTTCAGGGGCTCCAGCAGCGCCAGTTTCTGCCGCTGCTCGGGCGTCAGCAGGCGGATGGTGTGGGCGTCTATGTGCAGCGAGCGGCGGATGCGGCGCCCGCCCGACTCGAACATGCCGCGCCAGTTCTTGTAGCTGTCGCTCATCAGCCGCCAGGTGGGAATGGTGGTGATGGTCTTGTCCCAGTTCTGCACCTTCACCGTGTGCAGCGCGATGTCGATCACGAAGCCATCGGCGCCGACCTGGGGCATCTCTATCCAGTCGCCCACGCGCAGCATGTCGTTGGAGCCCAGCTGCACGCCGGCCACGAAGGACATGATGGTGTCCTTGAAGATCAGCATCAGCACGGCCGAGGCCGCGCCCAGGCCCGACAGCAGCAGCAACGGAGAGCGGTCCACCAGGGTGGCGACGATGAGCACGATGGCGATCAGGAACACCAGCAGCTTGCCCAGCTGCACATAGCTCTTGATCGAATGGGCCTGCGTGGCCTTGCGCTCTTCCTTGAGCTCGTGCGCCTCGTTCATGGCGTTGAGCAGGGCGCTGATCACGCGGGCCACGTGGTAGATGGTGCAGGCGATGGCCAGGTTCAGGATCAGCGTGGCCCACTGCGGCTGCAGCTGCGGTATGGCCTGCACGCCCGACTGCATGACCAGCGAAGGCACGGCCTTGGCCAGCCGCTGCAGCACGCTGTCGTGCAGCAACACCTGTGCCCATTCCATCTCCACCAGCGTGCTGCGCATGCGCGGAAGCACGCGCAGCAGCAGCCATTGCACGACAAACCCCGCCGAGCGGGCCAGCAGCACCAGCGCGCACAGCGCGGCCAGGGCCTGCATGACGGGATCCCAGCCGGAAATCAAAGACCAGTTCAGCAAGAAAAACTCCAGGGCATTGCAGTGCCGGCCTGCCTGCGGCCGGCACCATGAGGCCGCGCGCGGTGGCGGCATGCCCGGGAGATGCGCATCGGTTCCTGCGCAAGCCCGGGCTGGCGATGGAGGAACGCCTGCGGCATTGCGCCGCAGAGTTGGCAAGCATACGCAGTGCGGCTTTTCCCCGTGCCACAGGCGGGCAAGCGGCCGCCGATGACGCAGTACCGCCTGCGGGCTTGTGGGCGGCTTCGGGCACGGCCGGGCCGGGGGCCTAAAATCGCCGGTTGATTCCGGCAATCCACCTTGTCAGGCCCCTGGGCCGCAGCACCATGCAAGAGAAATACAACCACATCGACGTTGAGCGCGCAGCGCAAGACCACTGGTCCGCCCGCGACGCTTACCGCGTGACCGAAGACCAGGCCAAGCCCAAGTTCTACGCCTGCTCCATGCTGCCCTACCCCAGCGGCAAGCTGCACATGGGCCATGTGCGCAACTACACCATCAACGACATGCTGACGCGCCAGCTGCGCATGAAGGGCTACAACGTCCTCATGCCCATGGGCTGGGACGCCTTCGGCCTGCCGGCCGAGAACGCTGCGCTCAAGAACAAGGTGCCGCCCGCGCAGTGGACCTACGACAACATCGCCTACATGAAAAAGCAGATGCAGGCGATGGGGCTGGCCATCGACTGGAGCCGCGAGATCGCCACCTGCGACCCCGACTACTACAAGTGGAACCAGTGGCTGTTCCTGAAGATGCTGGAAAAGGGAATTGCCTACCGCAAGACCCAGGTCGTGAACTGGGACCCGGTGGACCAGACCGTGCTGGCCAACGAGCAGGTCATCGACGGCCGCGGCTGGCGCACGGGCGCGCCGGTCGAAAAGCGCGAAATCCCCGGCTACTACCTGAAGATCACCGACTACGCCCAGGAGCTGCTGGACCATGTCCAGGTGGGCGGCGACAAGGCCACGCTGACCGGCTGGCCTGAAAAAGTCCGCCTGATGCAGGAAAACTGGATCGGCAAGAGCTCCGGCGTGCGCTTTGCGTTCACCCACGACATCCGTGGCGCCGACGGCCAGCCCATCCAGGACGGCCGCCTGTACGTGTTCACCACGCGTGCCGACACCATCATGGGCGTGACGTTCTGCGCAGTGGCGCCCGAGCATCCGCTGGCCCTGCACGCCGCCGCCACGAGCCCCAAGCTGGCCGCCTTCATCGAAGAGTGCAAGAAGGGCGGCACCACCGAGGCCGAACTCGCGGTCAAGGAAAAGGAAGGCCTGCCCACGGGCCTGTTCGTCACGCATCCGCTGACGGGCGCCCAGGTCGAGGTCTGGGTCGGCAACTACGTGCTCATGAGCTACGGCGACGGCGCCGTCATGGGCGTGCCCGCGCATGACGAGCGCGACTTCGCCTTTGCGAAGAAGTACGGCATCGCCATCCGCCAGGTCATCGCGGTCGAAGGCGAGACCTTCAGCACCGAGGCATGGGCCGACTCGTACGGCGACAAGCAGCGCGCTGTCTGCATCGAATCCGGCGAACTCGACGGCCTGCCCCATGCGGCGGCCGTGGACAAGGTGGCCGAACTGCTGGCGGCCAAGGGCCTTGGCGAGAAGAAAACCACCTGGCGCCTGCGCGACTGGGGCGTGAGCCGCCAGCGCTACTGGGGCACGCCGATTCCCATCATCCACTGCGAGGACTGCGGCGCCCAGCCCGTGCCCGCCAAGGACCTGCCCGTGGTCCTGCCCCAGGACCTGGTGCCCGATGGCTCGGGCAACCCCCTGATCAAGAGCGAAGCCTTCCACGCCGGCGTGGTCTGCCCCTGCTGCGGCAAGAGCGCGCGCCGCGAGACCGACACCATGGACACCTTCGTGGACTCGTCCTGGTACTTCATGCGCTATTGCGACGCCAGGAACAGCGAGCAGATGGTGGCGGAAGGCGCCGAGTACTGGATGCGGGACCAGAATGCCGCCACCGGCGGCAGCGGCATGGACCAGTACATCGGCGGCATCGAGCACGCCATCCTGCACCTGCTGTACGCGCGCTTCTGGACCAAGGTCATGCGTGACCTGGGCCTGGTCAAGGTCGATGAGCCCTTCACCAAGCTGCTGACCCAGGGCATGGTGCTCAACCACATCTACAGCCGCCGCACGGCCAAGGGTGCCAAGGAGTACTTCTGGCCCAAGGATGTCGAGCATGTGTTCGACGAGACCGGCAAGATCGTGGGCGCCAAGCTCAAGGCCGAGGTGGACAGCGCCGATGGCCTGCTGCCCGTGGGCACGGACATCGACTACGAGGGCGTGGGCACCATGTCCAAGTCCAAGAACAACGGCATCGATCCGCAGGAGCTGATCGAGAAGTACGGCGCCGACACCGCGCGCCTGTACACCATGTTCACCGCGCCGCCCGAGCTGACGCTGGAATGGAACGATGCCGCCGTCGAAGGCAGCTACCGCTTCCTGCGCCGCGTCTACAACTTCGGCGCCAAACTGTCGCAGATGGACATGGCCGGTGCCGTGCAGAGCGTGGCCGCCGCCAAGTCGCTGGACGACGTGGAGTTCGGCAAGGCCGCCAAGTCCCTGCGCCTGGAGATCCACACCGTGCTCAAGCAGGTGGAATACGACTACCAGCGCATGCAGTACAACACCGTGGTCTCGGGCGCCATGAAGATGATCAACGCGCTGGAGGACTTCAAGTCCTTCGACGACGCGGGCGCCCAGGTGGCGCTGATCGAAGGCTTCGGCATCCTGCTGCGCGTGCTCTACCCGGCCACGCCCCACCTGGCCCATGCGCTGTGGAGCGAGCTGGGCTACGCCGCCCACCTGGGCGACGTGCTGGATGCGCCCTGGCCCCAGGTCGATCCCCAGGCTCTGGTGCAGGACGAGATCTCTCTGGTGCTGCAGGTCAACGGCAAGCTGCGCGGGGCCATCCTGGTGTCCTCGACGGCCGACAAGGCCGAGATCGAGCGCATCGCCCTGGCCAACGAGGAATGCCAGAAGTTCACCAACGGTGCCGTGCCCAAGAAGGTGATCGTGGTGCCTGGCCGCCTGGTCAACGTCGTGGTCTAGGCCATGGCATGCCCCCTGAGGCGCTGCGCGCCTTCCCCCTCTCGCTTCGCGGGGGGGACGACACCCTCGCTGCGGGGCGGCCCTTGCTCGGTGTCCCTCGCTTTGGGCGCGACCGTTGCAAGGGCTGTGAGTGGCGCAAGCGCCTTGGAGAACTGATATGCAAAAACGTACCCTGCTCACCGCCCTGGCTCTGGCTCCGCTGCTGGGGGCCTGCGGCTTTCGCCTGCGGGGGGTGCCGACCTTCGTGTTCCGCTCGCTCTACATCCAGGCGGGCCGGGGCTCTCCGGTAGCGCGGGAGCTGTCGCGCAATCTGGCCAGTGCCAGCGACAAGCTGACCGTGCTGCGCGATCCGGCATCGCCCGACGATGCCGAAGCGATCTTCCAGATCGTCAGCGAGCGGCAGGAGCGGGTCATCGTCGGCATGAACGCGCTGGGCCAGGTGCGCGAGTTGCAGCTGCGCCTGCGCGTGCGCTTCAAGCTGCGCACGCCCAATGGCGACGAGCCGATTCCCGAGACCGAAATCCTGCAGCAGCGCGATGTGACGTACAACGAAACCAACGCGCTGTCCAAGGAAGCCGAGGAAGCCATGCTCTACAAGGACATGCGCACCGACATCGTGCAGCAGTTGCTGCGCCGTCTGGCGGCCGTCAAGAGCCTGACCTGAGCCCCATGCAGCTTGCCCTGAACCAGCTTGGCGGCCATCTGGCCAAGGGCCTGCGCCCGCTTTATGTGCTGCACGGCGACGAGCCGCTGCAGCAGCAGGAGGCGGCCGACGCCATCCGCGCCGCGGCGCGCGCGGCCGGCTATACCGAGCGCAGCAGCTATACCGTGGCCGGCGCGCATTTCGACTGGAGCGCCGTGCTGGCGGCCGGTGGCTCGCTGTCGCTGTTCGCCGACCGGCAGATCGTCGAGATCCGCATTCCCTCGGGCAAGCCCGGCAAGGACGGCGGCGCCGCGCTGCAGCAGATCGCCGAGTCCGCGCGGGGCAACGACAGCACGCTCACCCTGGTCCTGCTGCCGCGCCTGGACAAGGCCACCAAGACGGGGGCCTGGTTCAGCGCGCTGGAGGCCCAGGGCATGACGCTGCAGATCGATCCCATTGAGCGCGCCCAGTTGCCGGCCTGGATTGCCCAGCGGCTGGCGGCCCAGGGCCAGCGCGTCGCACCCGGCGAGGAAGGGCAGCGCACGCTGCAGTTCTTTGCCGACCGCGTCGAAGGCAACCTGCTGGCCGCGCACCAGGAAATCCAGAAGCTGGCGCTGTTGCATCCCGAGGGTGAACTGAGCCAGGCCCAGGTCGAGCAGGCCGTGCTCAATGTGGCGCGCTACGACGTTTTCAAGCTGTCGGAGGCCGTGCTGGGCGGGCAGCTGGCGCGCGTCTCGCGCATGCTCGATGGCCTGCAGGCCGAGGGCACGGCCGAGGTGCTGGTGCACTGGACCCTGGCCGAGGACATCCGCGCCATCTGCCGCGTGAGGGACGCCATGGCCGCAGGCCAGCCCCTGCCGATGGCGCTGCGCGCCCAGCGCATCTGGGGCGTCAAGGAACGCTTGTTCGAGCGCCTGCTGCCGCGCATCACCGACGCCCAGGCCGCGCGCCTGCTGCAATCGGCCCACGCGGTGGACGGCATCGTCAAGGGCTTGGCCTTCGAAGGCTGGCCGCGCGACGGCTGGCAGGCCCTGCGCCGCCTGGCCGTGGACCTGGCCCAGGCCGGCGCCAAGGGCTGACGTACCGTTCCTAGCGCGTCTTTTCCAACTGCGCCTGGGCCTTGGTGGCCCAGGTCTCAAGGTTGTCCAGCAGGTCCTTCTGGCTGAAGGAGCAGCTTTCCTCGCTGAACAGCGCGCTGGACTCCAGTCGGTCCAGCAGATTGAGCAGCACTTCGCCGTAGCGCGGCGGCAGGGCCTGCAGCAACTCCGATGAGGCCCTGGCCTGCTGTCCGAGCACGGCGGCCGACAGCTGCTGCTGTGCCAGTTGGGCGAAGCCGGCGTGCAGCTGGGCGAGCTGCTGGGCGGCGAGAAGAGTGTCGTGGCTGGTGGACATGGCGGGAAACCTCTGCGTACTGGGCAGCAGTGTAGGGTGGCCGCGACATCCTGCCGGCCGCCGCAACGCGGGGTTTGCCCTCTGGCGGCCGTGCGCAGACGCATCGCAGCCGCATGTCGGCGCGGGGCATGCCCGGTCCCGGTGCGCAAATGGGCGCAACTCGGCGAGAATCTCGGAATGAACGCGCTCAATATCGTCGAATACACCCACAACCTGGGCGTTCAGGCCAAAGTGGCCTCCGCCCAGATGGCCCGAGCCTCGGCTGCCGTCAAAAGCCGCGCCCTGCTGGCGCTGGCGCGCCTGCTGCGGGAGAACGTGGAGCCGTTGCAGACCGACAACGCCCGTGACCTCGACCGCGCCGTGGCCAACGGCCTGTCCGCTCCCATGGTGGACCGCCTGCGCCTGACGCCCAAGGTGCTTGAAACCTGTGCCCAGGGCTGCGAACAGCTGGCATCCATGGCCGACGTGATCGGCGAGATCATCGGCATGAAGCAAATGCCCAGCGGCATCCGCGTGGGCCAGATGCGTGTGCCGATCGGCGTGTTCGGCATGATCTACGAGAGCCGCCCCAACGTGACCATCGAGGCGGCCAGCCTCAGCATCAAGAGCGGCAACGCCTGCATCCTGCGCGGCGGCTCCGAGGCCATCGACTCCAACAAGGCACTGGCCGCCCTCGTGGCCAGGGCGCTGGCCGAGGCCGGCCTGCCCGAGCACGGCGTGCAGCTGGTGCAGACCACGGACCGCGAGGCCGTGGGCCAGCTCATCGCCATGCCCGACTACGTGGACGTCATCATCCCGCGCGGCGGCAAGGGCCTGATCGAGCGCATCAGCCGCGAGGCCAAGGTGCCCGTCATCAAGCACCTGGACGGCAATTGCCACACCTATGTCGATGATCCCTGCGACATCGCCATGGCCGTCAAGGTGGCCGACAACGCCAAGACCAACAAGTACAGCCCCTGCAACGCCAGCGAGAGCCTGCTGGTGGCGCGCGGCGTGGCCGCCGAGTTCCTGCCGCAGATCGGTGCCATCTACACCGCCAAGGGGGTCGAGATGCGCGGCTGCCCCGAATCGCTGGCCATCCTGAAGTCCGTGGCCGGTGCCCAACTGGCCGAGGCCACCGAGCAGGACTGGAGCGAGGAATACCTGGCGCCCATCATCAGCGTCAAGATCGTCGCGGGTGTGGACGAAGCCATCGCCCACATCAACCGCTACTCCAGCCACCACACGGATGCCATCCTCACGCGCGACCACATGCATGCCCAGCGCTTTCTGCGCGAGGTGGACTCGGCCAGCGTCATGGTCAATGCCAGCACGCGCTTTGCCGATGGCTTCGAGTACGGCCTGGGCGCGGAAATCGGCATCAGCACCGACAAGTTCCATGCGCGCGGTCCTGTGGGCATCGAAGGTCTCACCTCGCTCAAATACGTGGTGCTGGGTGAAGGCGAAGTCCGCACCTGACCGGACCGTGCTGCGCGCCGGCAGGCACCCGGCCGGGACGCCCCGCGCCGGGATGCCCCGCGCCGGCACCGCAGCACCGCAATGAACCATGAAAATCATCATTCTTGGCGCCGGCCGTGTGGGCTACAGCGTGGCCGAAAGCCTGGTGTCCGAACGCAACGACATCACGGTGATCGACACCGATGCGCGCCGCCTGCGCGAGCTGGAATCGCGCTTCGACCTGCGCGGCGTCGTGGGCAACGGTATCGATCCCCAGGTGCTGGCCGAGGCCGGAGCCAAGGACACGGACCTGCTGATCGCCTGCGCCGCGCTCGACGAAACCAACCTGGTGTGCTGCAAGCTGGCCCAGGTGCTGTTCGAGATTCCCACCCGCATCGCGCGCGTGCGCTCCTCGGGCTTTGGCGATGACGAGACGCTGCTGGGCAAGGAAGGCTTCGGCGTGGACCGCATCATCTGCCCCGAGGAATCGCTGACCAACTACATCAGCAAGCTCATCGAGTTCCCCGAAGCCATGCAGGTGCGCGCCTTCGCGGGCGGACGCGCCGCGCTGGCCTCGGTGCGTGCGCGCGACGGCGCCCCCGCCGTCGGCAAGCACATCGGCGAGCTGCGCGACTGCATGCCCGAGCTGGCCATGCGCATCGTGGCCATCTACCGGCGTTTCCTGGAGGAGCCCGACCGCTTCGTGCGCTGCGACGGCAACACCCGCATCGAGCCCGGCGACGAAGTCTTCATCCTGGCCGCGCGCGAGCATGTGGCCGAGGTGCTGCGCGCCATCCACCAGCCCGCGGGCCGGCCTTCGCGCCCCGTCTACCGCATCATGATCGCCGGTGGCGACCAGGTCAGCCTGCGCCTGGCGCTGCAGCTGTCGCGCGTGCCGGGCCGCTTTCACATCAAGATCATCGAGCCCGACGAGCAGCGCTGCCAGGACCTGGCCTCGCTGCTGCCGGCCGAGGTGCTGGTGCTGCACGGCGATGCCACCGACGAGGACCTGCTGGCCGATGAAAGCGTGGAGGACGTGGACCTGTTCCTGGCCCTCACCGACGACGACGAGAACAACATCATGGCCAGCCTGCTGGGCAAGCGCATGGGCGCGCGGCGCGTGCTCTCGCTGATCACGCGGCGCGCCTATGCCGACCTGATGCACGGCACGCAGATCGACATTGCGCTGTCGCCGGCCCAGGCCATGCTCGGCGAGCTGCTGGCCTATGTGCGCCGCGGCGACGTGCAGGCCGTGCACAGCCTGCGCCGGGGCGTGGCCGAGGCGCTGGAGATCGTGGCGCGTGGCGACCGCAAGAGCTCGCGCGTGGTCGGCCGCAAGGTCGAGGACCTGCGCGTGCCCGAGGATGCGCACATCGGCCTCATCGTGCGCGGCATTCCTGAAGGCGTGCCGGCCGACGAGATCGCGGCCGGCGCCGAGCCCGAGGTCATCATCCCGCGCGGCAACACCGTGATCGAGAGCGGCGACCACGTGGTCTTCTTCCTGCCCCACAAGCGGCTGGTGCGGGACGTGGAAAACCTGTTCCGCGTCAGCGCCACCTTCTTCTGAGCCCATACCCATGCGCGACCTGTTCCCCGTCCTGCGCGTGCTTGGCATGCTCATGGTCATGTTCGCGCTGTCCATGCTGCTGCCCTTTGCCGTGTCCTGGTTTGCCGACGACGGCATCTGGCGCATCTACCCCTGGGCCATCGGCATCACGGCGGCGGCGGGGCTGTCGCTGTGGGTAGGCCTGGACCATTTCCGGCGCGAGCTGCAGCCGCGCCACGGCGTCATCCTCGTCACCCTGGTCTGGGTGGTGCTGCCGCTGTGCGCCATGCTGCCCCTGGTGCTGGGTCTGGGCCATGTGGGCCTGAGCATCAGCTTCACCCACGCCTATTTCGAGGCCGTCTCGGGCCTGACGACGACGGGCGCCACCGTGCTCACGGGGCTGGACGCATTGCCCGTGTCCATCAACGTCTGGCGCACCTTCCTGCAATGGCTGGGCGGCATGGGCATCCTGATCCTGGCCGTGGCCATCCTGCCGCTGCTGGGCGTGGGCGGTGCCCAGCTGTTCCGCGCCGAGGCCGCCGGCCCCATCAAGGACACCAAGCTGACGCCGCGCATGACCGAGACCGCCAAGGGCCTGTGGGGCGTCTACGGCGTGTTCTCGCTGGCCTGTGCGCTGGCCTTCTGGGCCGCGGGCATGGAGCCGCTGGATGCGCTGATGCACATGTTCGCCACGGTGAGCCTGGGCGGCCTGTCCTCGCATGACGCCAGCTTCGCCTACTTCGACTCGCCGCTGATCGAGCTGATCGCCCTGGTCTTCATGCTGCTGGCCAGCTGCAACTTCGCGCTGTACTTCGTGGCCATGCGCAAGGGCCGCTGGGACGGCTTCTGGCGCGACCCCGAAATGCGCGCCACGCTGGCCGTGCTGCTGGGCGGCGGGCTCATCGTCGCGCTGCTGCTGTGGGCCAAGGGCGTGTACGGGCCTGTCGAGGCGCTGCGCTACGGCATCTTCCACGTGGTCTCGGTGGCCACGACCACGGGCTTCACCACCGTCGACTACCTGAGCTGGCCCGTCTTCGCGCCCGTGCTCATGTTGCTGCTGTCGGGCGTGGCCACCAGCGCGGGCTCCACGGGTGGCGGCATCAAGATGGTGCGCATGCTCATCCTGCTCAAGCAGGCGCGGCGCGAGCTCACGCGGCTCGTGCACCCGCGCGCCATGCAGCCCGTGCGGCTGGGCAACGGCGTGGTGGACGACCGCATGATCTTCTCGGTGCTGGCCTTCATGCTGGTCTATGGCGCCACCGTGATCACGCTCAGCATGGTGCTGCTGCTCACCGACCTGGACCCGGTGACCGCCTTTTCCGCCGTGCTGGCCAGCGTGCACTGCATGGGGCCGGGCCTGGGCGCGCTGGGGCCGAGCTCCAACTATGCTGTGCTCACCGACTTCCAGACTTGGATCTGCACCCTGGCCATGCTGCTGGGGCGCCTGGAAATCCTCAGTTTCATGGCGCTGCTTTCCCCGGCTTTCTGGCGCCGATGATGCCGAAGAGACTAGGGAAAACACTTAGACCATGGTCCAATCTCTACAATTGCCCCCCACCGCCGTACCCAGAGGGTCTTTATGGTTCCACATCTCATCACGGCCCTGACAGGCCCGATCAACGAGCTTGAGCAGCGCATCCTCGACTCCATGCCGGCGATCGAGCGCTGGTTCCGGCTCGAATGGATGGAACACACGCCGCCTTTCTATTGCTCGGTGGACATCCGCAACGCCGGCTTCAAGCTCGCGCCCGTGGATACCAACCTGTTTCCTGGCGGCTGGAACAACCTGACCGACGAAATGCTGCCGCTGGCCGTGCAGGCGGCCATGGCGGCGATCGAGAAGATCTGCCCCGAAGCGCGCAACCTGCTCATCATTCCCGAGAACCACACGCGCAACACCCATTACCTGGCCAACGTGGTGCAGCTCAAGCGCATCTTCAACATGGCCGGTCTGAATGTGCGCATCGGCTCCATCAGCCCCGATGTGAAGAAGACCACCACCGTCACCCTGCCGCATGGCGACACGGTGACGCTGGAGCCGGTGATCCGCAGCAAGCGCCGCATCGGCCTCAAGGATTTCGATCCCTGCACCATCTTGCTCAACAACGACCTGTCCTCCGGCGTGCCGGGCATCGTCGAGGAGCTGTACGAGCAATACCTGCTGCCGCCCCTGCATGCAGGCTGGAGCGTGCGCCGCAAGAGCCGTCATTTCCAGAGCTACGAGGAAGTGGCCAAGCGCTTCGGCAAGCTGCTGGGCATCGATCCCTGGCTGATCAACCCGCTGTTCGGGCGCAGCGAAGGCATCGACTTCGCCAATGGCGTGGGCATGGAAGGCCTGGCCGAGCAGGTCGATGTGCTGCTGGCCAAGGTGCGCCGCAAGTACAAGGAATACGGCATCAAGGAAAAGCCGTTTGCCATCGTCAAGGCCGACAACGGCACCTATGGCATGGGCGTGATGACCGTGCGCGACGCCAAGGAACTGGCTGAGCTGCCGCGCAAGAGCCGCAACAAGATGGGCATGATCAAGGACGGCCAGACCGTGCACGACGTGATCATCCAGGAGGGCGTGCTCACCCAGGAGCGCATGAACAACGCCGTGGCCGAGCCCGTGGTCTACATGATGGACCGTTACGTGGTCGGCGGCTTCTACCGCATGCACCCCGAGCGCGATGTGGACGAAAACCTCAACGCGCCCGGTGCCGGCTTCGTGCCGCTGGCCTTCCAGCACAGCACCCAGCTGCCCCAGATCGGCGCCCGCCCGGGTGCCAGCATGCCCAATCGCTTCTACATGTACGGCGTGGTGGCCCGGGTCGCCATGCTGGCGGCCAGCTATGAGCTGGAGGCGACCAACCCCAACGCGGAAATCTACGACTGATCGGGGTGCTGTCCGATGCGCTCGTCATCAGGACAGCGGACAATGCCGGCATTTCAATTGACTGAAGCCATCTCCCCACGGGATGGCGCATAGACCTGTGCAGAAAACCAAATCTTCGTTGGCCGCGCTCACCCTGGGCGCCATCGGCGTGGTCTATGGCGATATCGGCACCAGCGTGCTGTATTCGGTCAAGGAGGTGTTCGGCTCCGGCCATGTGCCGTTCACCCAGGAGAACATCTACGGCGTCCTGTCGCTGCTGTTCTGGACGCTGACGGTCATCGTCTCGCTCAAATACGTGGTCCTGGTGCTGCGCGCCGACAACAACGGCGAAGGCGGCCTGGTCGCCATGCTGGCCCTGGCCTCGCAGACCGTCAAGGACAAGCCGCGCCTGCGCAGCGTGCTGCTGCTCATCGGCATCTTCGGCACCTCGCTGTTCTATGGCGACGGCGTGATCACGCCAGCCATCTCCGTGCTTTCGGCCGTCGAGGGCCTGGAGGTGGTGTCCCCGCACTTCACCAAGGCGGTGATCCCGCTGACCCTGGTCATACTGTTCCTGCTGTTCTGGTTCCAGAAACACGGCACGGCAGGGATAGGGCGCTTTTTCGGCCCCATCACCCTGGTCTGGTTCGCCACCATCGCCGCGCTGGGCATACACCAGATCGCCGGCCATCCGGAAATCCTGGCGGCCATCAGCCCGCACTTCGCGGTGCGCTTCATCTGGGACAACCCTGGCACAAGCTTCATCATCCTGGGCGCCGTCGTGCTGTGCGTGACCGGGGCGGAGGCGCTCTACGCCGACCTGGGCCACTTCGGCAAGAAGCCCATTCGCCTGGCCTGGTTCTCCGTGGCCATGCCTGCCCTCACGCTCAATTACTTCGGCCAGGGTGCGCTGCTGCTGGCCAACCCGGCCGCCGTGAAGAATCCCTTCTACATGATGGCCCCGGCCTGGGCCCTGCTGCCCCTGGTGCTGATGGCCACCATGGCCACGGTCATCGCTTCGCAGGCCCTGATCACGGGCGCCTTCAGCGTCACGCGCCAGGTCATACAGCTGGGCTATCTGCCGCGCCTGGAAGTGCGCCACACCAGCGTGCGCGAGGCCGGCCAGATCTATATGCCCCTGGTCAACTGGAGCCTGTTCGTGGCCATCGCGCTGGCCGTGGTGCTGTTCCGCTCCAGCGGCAACCTGGCGGCCGCCTACGGCATTGCGGTCACGCTGGACATGCTGATCACCACCACGCTGACCTTCTTCGTGATCCGCTACCGCTGGAACTACCCGCTGGCCCTGTGCATTGCCGCCACCGGCTTTTTCTTCCTGGTGGACCTGGCCTTCTTCTCGTCCAACCTGCTCAAGCTGTTCGATGGCGGCTGGTTCCCGCTGCTGATCGGCGGCACGGTGTTCTCGCTGATGATGACCTGGCGCAAGGGCCGCGAGCTGCTGCACCAAAAGCTGCAGGCCGATGCCATCGACCTCAAGAGCTTCCTCGAATCGGTCTGGCGCCATCCCCCGGCGCGGGTGCCGGGCACGGCCGTCTTCCTGTCCGGCGAGCCTGGCACCGTGCCCAACGCCCTGCTGCACAACCTCAAGCACAACAAGGTGCTGCACAGCCAGAACATCTTCGTCACGGTGCGCAACCACGAAATTCCCTGGGTGGGCCTGGACAAGCGTACCGAGATCGAGGCCCTGGGCAGCGACTGCTGGCAGGTCATCATCAACTACGGCTTCAAGAACGAACCCGACGTGCCGGCGGCGCTGTCTCTGCTACGCCCCCGGGGCTGCCAGCTCGACGCCATGGAGACCAGCTACTTCCTGTCGCGCGATGTCATCATCCCGCGCATCAGCCACCGCATGGCGCCCTGGCGCGAAAAGCTGTTCGCCCAGATGCACCGCAACGCCAGCCGTGTCTCCGACTTCCTGCACCTGCCCAGCAACTCCGTGGTGGAACTGGGCTCCAAGATCGAGCTGTAGGCGTCGCCCGCGCATCGCACGATCCGCGACTGTGGTGACAGAATCGCGCGATGCGCTTTCTCCGTGACTTGAGTCCCTCCGCCTTTGCGGCCGGCTTCGTGGCCGTGCTCGTGGGCTTCACCAGCTCGGTGGCCCTGGTCTTCCAGGCCGCCCAGGCCTTCCATGCCACGCCCGAGCAGATCACCTCCTGGGTCTGGGCGCTGGGGCTGGGCATGGGCCTGTGCTCCTTGCTACCCTCGCTGATACTGCGCATGCCCGTCATGGTCGCCTGGTCCACGCCAGGCGCTGCCGTGCTGGCCACCGCAGGGCTTGCCGGAGGCTTTTCCATGGGCGAGGCCGTCGGCGCCTTCATCATCAGCGCGGGGCTGATCATCCTGGTGGGTGCCACAGGCTGGTTCGAGCGCGTCATGAACCGCATCCCCATGGAAATCGCTGCCGCCCTCCTGGCGGGCGTACTGGCCAACTTCGGCATGCAGGCCTTTGCCGCCGCCAGGCACGCGCTGCCCCTGGTGCTGGTCATGCTGCTGACCTATCTGCTGTCGCGCCGCCTGGCGCCGCGCTATGCGGTCATCGCCACGCTGGCGGTCTCCATCGCCTGGGTGGCGCTCACCGGCCAGATGCAATGGTCTGCCGTGCATGCAGGCCTTGCCTGGCCGGTCTTCACCATGCCCGAGTTCTCCGTGCCCGCCCTGGTGAGCCTGGCCTTGCCCCTGTTCGTCGTCACCATGGCCTCGCAGAACCTGCCCGGCGTGGCCGTCATCCGCGCCACGGGCTACAACCTGCCCATCTCCCGCATCATCAGCATGACCGGCATCGCCACCCTGGTGCTGGCCCCCTTTGGCGGATATGCGCTCAACCTCAGCGCCATCACCGCCGCCATCTGCATGGGGCCGGAGGCCCATGAGGACAAATCACGCCGCTATACGGCGGCGGCCGTCTGCGGCCTCTTCTATATAGTCATCGGCATCTTCGGCGCCGTGGTCACCGGGCTGCTCACCGCCTTCCCCAGGGAACTGGTGGTCTGCATTGCGGGGTTGGCCCTGCTGGGCTCCATCGGAAGCGGCCTGGCCACGGCCCTGCAGGGAGAGGAGCACCGGGAGGCGGCGCTGATCACCTTCCTGGTCACGCTCAGCGGCGTGGTGATAGCCGGAGTCGGCTCGGCGTTTTGGGGCGTGGTCGCAGGCAGCCTGGCGCTATTTGTGCAACATTACCGACGTGCACGGGCCAGCTGACATGCGGCCCAGGCCCGGGCACCCCCTTTTGCTTCCTATATATAGGCGAGGCACGGGCCGCCGCCTTCCGCACACAAGCCATGCAAATCCTCTTCGTTGCCGATCCGCTCGAATCGTTCCAGACCTACAAGGACACCACCTTCGCCATGATGAGGGAGGCACAGCGGCGCGGCCACTCCATCGTGGCCTGTGAACCCAGGCA
>NZ_JFYT01000033.1:107500-109098 GCF_000632165.1 Delftia sp. RIT313
GACGAAGTGAGTGATACCCTGCTTCCAGGAAAAGCCACTAAGCTTCAGCTACACACGACCGTACCGCAAACCGACACTGGTGCGCGAGATGAGTATTCTAAGGCGCTTGAGAGAACTCTGGAGAAGGAACTCGGCAAATTGATACCGTAACTTCGGGAGAAGGTATGCCGCAAGTAGGTGAACTTGAACAAAGGGAGCCCAAAGCGGTTGCAAAAAATCGGTGGCTGCGACTGTTTAATAAAAACACAGCACTCTGCAAACACGAAAGTGGACGTATAGGGTGTGACGCCTGCCCGGTGCTGGAAGATTAAATGATGGGGTGCAAGCTCTTGATTGAAGTCCCAGTAAACGGCGGCCGTAACTATAACGGTCCTAAGGTAGCGAAATTCCTTGTCGGGTAAGTTCCGACCTGCACGAATGGCGTAACGATGGCCACACTGTCTCCTCCAGAGACTCAGCGAAGTTGAAATGTTTGTGATGATGCAATCTCCCCGCGGAAAGACGGAAAGACCCCATGAACCTTTACTGTAGCTTTGTATTGGATTTTGAACGGATCTGTGTAGGATAGGTGGGAGGCTTTGAAGTGAGGACGCTAGTTCTCATGGAGCCGACGTTGAAATACCACCCTGGTGCGTTTGAGGTTCTAACCCAGGTCCCTTATCGGGATCGGGGACAGTGCATGGTAGGCAGTTTGACTGGGGCGGTCTCCTCCCAAAGCGTAACGGAGGAGTTCGAAGGTACGCTAGTTACGGTCGGACATCGTGACGATAGTGCAATGGCATAAGCGTGCTTAACTGCGAGACTGACAAGTCGAGCAGATGCGAAAGCAGGACATAGTGATCCGGTGGTTCTGTATGGAAGGGCCATCGCTCAACGGATAAAAGGTACTCTGGGGATAACAGGCTGATACCGCCCAAGAGTTCATATCGACGGCGGTGTTTGGCACCTCGATGTCGGCTCATCTCATCCTGGGGCTGTAGTCGGTCCCAAGGGTATGGCTGTTCGCCATTTAAAGAGGTACGTGAGCTGGGTTTAAAACGTCGTGAGACAGTTTGGTCCCTATCTTCCGTGGGCGCTGCAGATTTGAGGAAGCCTGCTCCTAGTACGAGAGGACCGGAGTGGACACACCTCTGGTGTATCGGTTGTCACGCCAGTGGCATTGCCGAGTAGCTAAGTGTGGAAGAGATAACCGCTGAAAGCATCTAAGCGGGAAACTCGTTTCAAGATGAGATCTGCCGGGGCCTTGAGCCCCCTGAAGAGTCGTTCAAGACCAGGACGTTGATAGGTCAGGTGTGGAAGCGCAGTAATGCGTTAAGCTAACTGATACTAATTGCTCGTGAGGCTTGACCCTATAACTTTGATGACGTGATCATCAAGGTGGTTATGCCAAGTAAGGCGCAGTCAAAATACAAAGCTGATTACAGACTCTATGAATTCGTTGTGTTGCTCCGTGAGCAGCATGACAACAAGTTATGCCTGATGACCATAGCAAGTTGGTACCACTCCTTCCCATCCCGAACAGGACAGTGAAACGACTTTGCGCCGATGATAGTGCGGGTTCCCGTGTGAAAGTAGGTCATCGTCAGGCTCTTACAGCC
>NZ_JFYT01000034.1:0-93829 GCF_000632165.1 Delftia sp. RIT313
GGCGAGGAAGATGAAAGAGGGGTGGGGGCGGATGCGGTCATGGCGGCCTCGTCATTTGAGCCGGCGCAGCGCGGGGGCTGCGGCTTGGGGTGTTGCGGCCTTGGCAGTCGGTGCTGACTGTGCAGGCGCTGCAGAGGAGGCCGAAGTGGCTGATGGGGCCGATGGGGCCTCCATCAATTCGCGCAGCCGTGACCGTGCACGCGACAGGCGCGACATCACGGTGCCCAGGGGCAGCTGCAGCACGCGCGCCGTGTCGGCGTAGCTCATGTCCTCCACGCTGACCAGCAGCAGCACGGCCCGCTGCTCGGCGGGCAGGCGCTGCAGGCAGCGCTCCAGGTCCAGGGCCGCGTCGCTGTTGTCCTCGGGCGCGGCCAGGGTCTCGGACAGGCTGTCTATGTCCAGCCACTGCCCGCGCGCGGCAGAGCGCCGCTGGTTCAGGTAGAGGTTGTGCATCAGCGTGAACAGCCAGGCGCGCAGATCGCCGTCGGGGCGCCACAGCAGCCATTTGCGGCAGGCACGCTCCAGCGTGTCCTGCACCAGGTCGTCGGCGGCCCAGGCATCGCCTGCCAGCAGCCGCGCATAGCGGCGCAGGCCGGGCAGGTGCTCCAGGATCTGGCTGCGGTCCATGGGCAGGTCCGAAGGCGGATGCGGCTGGAATCAGGGGCGTGCGGTATGCCAGACGCCCATGACGCCGTCGCCCGTGGTGTCACCGGCCTTGCCGTCCTTTACCCAGTAGTACAGCGGCTTGCCCTTGTAGGCGATCTGGCTGCTGCCATCGTCGCGCTGGATCACGCTGTAGTTGCCGCCGGACGGCGCCTGCTTGCCCATCAGCGGCGGCCAGTTGGTCGCGCAGGGGCCGTTGCAGACGGACTTGCCGCTGCCGGCCGTGTCCTTGTCGAAGGTGTAGAGCGTCATGCCGTTGGCGCCGACCAGCATGCCGTTTTGCACGCTGACCGCGCTGGGCGGGGTCTGGCCAGAGGCGTTGGCCGCAGGCGCGGAATAGCAGCCTGCCAGGGTCAATGTCAGGGCTGCCGTGAAGGCACAGGTACCAAGTTTCATGCCGAGCTTCTTCATCGCTGTCTCCGGTGCTTGCCGGCGCGCGAAATTGCGGCCGGACACTGCAATGAACACTGGGCCGTGCCGGTTTATTCCGCAGCAGTGCAAAAAAAGCTGCGGATGCCCGTCAGCGGTTGAAGCTCTTCATGGCGCGCTCGACCTCGCGCTTGCCTTCCCGGTCCTTGATCACGTCGCGCTTGTCGTGCTCGGCCTTGCCCTTGGCAAGGGCGATGTCGCACTTGACGAAGCCGTTCTTCCAGTGAAGGTTGATGGGCACCAGCGTGAAGCCCTTTTG
Source organism: Delftia sp. RIT313 (assembly GCF_000632165.1). NCBI lineage: Bacteria > Pseudomonadati > Pseudomonadota > Betaproteobacteria > Burkholderiales > Comamonadaceae > Delftia > Delftia sp. RIT313. Next base: position 1,352 of record NZ_JFYT01000034.1, read on the forward strand.
CTCGACCTTGCCGATCAGGCGCAGGATGTCGTCCTTCTTGAGCAGCAGCTTCTTGATGCGCGCCGCGTCGGGGTTGACGTGGGTGGAGGCGGTCTTGAGCGGGTTGATCTGGCAGCCGAGCAGGAACAGCTCGCCGTCCTTGACGATGACGTAGCCGTCGGTCAGCTGCACCTTGCCGCTGCGCAGTGCCTTCACTTCCCAGCCGTGCAGCACGATGCCGGCCTCGAAGCGTTCCTCGAAGAAGTAGTTGAACGCGGCTTTTTTGTTGTCGGCGATGCGCGACTGTGTTTCAGGTTTCTTGGCCATGGAGTAATAGATGCGGCGAAAACCTGGAGATGAAAGCTCTCCATACAATACTGGATTGCCGTCTCGCCTCCGTGCGGGATTTTAGTTTCGCCTTGCCGTCATTGTGACAGCCGTATGCGCCATGACCGCGCAGCCGGTGTTTTGCATGCCGTGCAGCCCGCCCCATTCATGAAAAAAGTCAACAAGTCCGTCCTGATCTGGTACAGCCCCCAAGAAATGTTTGCCCTGGTGACGGACGTGGCCCACTATGCCGACTTCCTCCCCTGGTGCGACCAGGCCAGGGTGCTGGAGCAGGACGAGCAGGGCATGACGGCCGAGGTGGGCATTGCATTCGGCGGCATGCGCAAGTCCTTCGTTACGCGCAACACGCACAGCGTGCTCGACGATGGCGGGCGCCAGGTCAGCATCCGCCTGATCAAGGGGCCGTTCTCGCGGCTGGAGGGCAACTGGATGTTCCGCCCCGTGGGCGACGGCTCGCAGCGGGCCTGCCGCGTGGAGCTGCAGCTGGACTATGGCTTTGACAACATGGCGCTGGCCGCCGTGGTCGGCCCGGTGTTCGACCGCATCGCGGGCTCCATGGTCGATGCCTTCGTCAAGCGCGCCGAGCAGGTCTATGGCTGAACCCCGGCCGTTTCTGTGCATCACGCTGGCATGCAGCCCGCGTGCCGGTGAAGTCATTGAACTGGCCCTGCAATTGCCGGCCGGTGCCTCGATTGCCGACGCAGTCGAGGCCGCTGGTGGCTGGCAGGCGCTGGGCTTTGCACAGGAGGGGCCCGCTGGCCTTTGGGGCCGCAGCGCACCATTGACGCAAGGCTTGCGCGACGGCGATCGCGTGGAGCTGTACCGGCCCTTGACCGTGGACCCCAAGGTGGCGCGCCGCGAGCGCTTTGCGCGCCAGGGAGCCCGCGCCACGGGCCTGTTCCAGCGCCAAAGGCCCGGGGCCAAGGCCGGTTACTGACGGAGGGAGGCGTTCAGCGCACCGGTCCGCAGTCCGAGGCGATGGTGGCGTCGGCGCGCTTGAGTTCGCTGTTGCGCGTGGCTTCGTCCATGAAGCCGCGTTCGCCCTGTGCATTGGTGTGTGCCAGCAGGCCGCCCGATGACAGTGCCGTCTTGGCCTGTTTTGCCCGCGCACAGTTTTCCTGGCGATCCTTGGCAATGCGGTCCTTTTCTGCCTTGGCCTTGGCGGCCTCCTGGGCCTCGGCCTTGCGCTTTTGCTCTTCCAGGGCCTTGTCGGTGCCTGCGGGCTTGGCGTCCTTGGCGTCCTTGGCGGCGGCGGCAGGCGCTGCCTGTGCCGTTGCATCTGCAGCGGGCTGCGTGGCCGCATCTGTAGCCGCCGGTGCAGTGGAGGGCGCCGCCGCTGCTGGAGCGGGCGCGCTGCCGCCAGGCTGGCGCAGGATGTTCTTGGCCGGAATGTCAGGGGGGGGCGCGCGGTCGCTGAAGACCTTGCGGCCTGTGGCGTCGACCCATTGCCACTGGGCGGCTGCGGATAGCGAACAGGCGGCAAGCGCGGCTAGCAAAACAAGCTTGGTGGCATGCATGGTGATTGGGGTGATCGGGCCGGTTGCAGGTAGCAATAGCAGGAAATGATGGCGGGCAGCGATAGCGGGGAACAATGGCCTACAGCATACATTGTGATCCGGCGCACGGGTACAATCCTTCTTTTGGAGCTCTCACATGCGCCTTCTCGGTAAAGCCCTGACCTTCGACGACGTCCTCCTGGTCCCCGCTTTCTCCCAGGTCCTGCCCAAGGACACCTCGCTCAAGACGCGCTTTTCGCGCAACATCTCCCTGAACATCCCCCTTGTGTCCGCCGCCATGGACACCGTGACCGAAGCGCGTCTGGCCATTGCCATTGCGCAAGAGGGCGGTATCGGCGTCATCCACAAGAACATGACGGCAGAGCAACAGGCTGCCGAAGTGTCCAAGGTCAAGCGCCACGAATCCGGCGTGGTGCACGACCCCGTGGTCATCACCCCCGAGCACACCGTGCTGCAGGTGCTGCAGCTGTCCGAGAACCTCGGCATCTCCGGCTTTCCCGTGTGCGACGGCGGCAAGGTGGTCGGCATCGTCACCAGCCGCGACCTGCGCTTCGAGACCCGCTACGACGTCAAGGTCAGCCAGATCATGACGCCGCGCGAGCGCCTGATCACCGTCAACGAAAAGGACGGCACCACGCCCGTGGAAGCCAAGGCCCTGCTCAACAAGCACAAGCTCGAGCGCATCCTGGTCGTGAACGACGCCTTTGAACTCAAGGGCCTGATCACCGTCAAGGACATCACCAAGCAGACCACCTTCCCCAACGCAGCGCGTGACAGCGCAGGCCGCCTGCGCGTGGCCGCCGCCGTGGGCGTGGGCGAGGGCACCGAGCAGCGCGTGGAGCTGCTGGTCAAGGCCGGCGTCGATGCGCTGGTGGTGGACACGGCCCACGGCCACAGCAAGGGCGTGATCGACCGTGTGCGCTGGGTCAAGCAGAACTACCCGCAGGTCGATGTCATCGGCGGCAACATCGCCACCGGCGCCGCTGCGCTGGCACTGGCCGAGGCAGGCGCCGACGCCGTCAAGGTCGGCATCGGCCCTGGCTCCATCTGCACCACGCGCATCGTCGCCGGTGTGGGCGTGCCCCAGATCATGGCCATCGACAGCGTGGCCCAGGCCCTGCAGGGCACGGGCGTGCCGCTGATCGCCGACGGCGGCATCCGCTTCTCGGGCGACATCGCCAAGGCCCTGGCCGCTGGCGCCTCGACCATCATGATGGGCGGCATGTTCGCCGGCACCGAAGAGGCTCCGGGCGAAGTCATCCTATACCAGGGCCGTTCGTACAAGAGCTATCGCGGCATGGGCTCCATCGGCGCCATGCAGCAGGGCTCGGCCGACCGCTACTTCCAGGAATCGAGCACCGGCAATCCCAATGCCGACAAGCTCGTGCCCGAAGGCATCGAAGGCCGCGTGCCCTACAAGGGCTCCATGGTTTCCATCGTTTACCAGATGGCCGGCGGCGTGCGCGCTGCCATGGGCTACTGCGGCTGCGCCACCATCGAAGAGATGAACAACACGGCCGAGTTCGTGGAGATCACCGCCGCAGGCATCCGTGAATCGCACGTGCATGACGTGCAGATCACCAAGGAAGCGCCGAACTACCGCGCCGACTGATCCAGATCCAGCGCCTTGGCGCGAGATGGAAAAGAGGTCCGGGCAGCCACTGCCCGGACCTCTTTTTTTCGTGCGCTCACGAAGCTCAGATGGCGACGCTCAGATGGCGAAGTTGTCCAGCACCGCGCCCGAGCTGGCGCTCGATGCGTTGAATGCGAACTTGGCCTGCACGCCCCGCGTGTAGCGGGGCGCGGGGGCCTTCCATGCCGCGCGGCGCTGGGCGAGCACGTCTTCGGGCACGTTCAGCTGCAGCTGCAATGCGTGCGCGTCGATGGTGATCGAGTCGCCCTCGTGCACCAGCGCGATGGTGCCGCCCACGGCCGCTTCCGGCGCCACGTGGCCGACCACCATGCCCCAGGTGCCGCCGGAGAAGCGGCCATCGGTGATCAGGCCCACGCTCTCGCCCAGGCCGGCGCCGATCAGAGCGCCCGTGGGGGCCAGCATTTCCGGCATGCCGGGGCCGCCCTTGGGGCCCAGGTAGCGCAGCACCATCACGTCGCCGGCCTGGATCCTGCCGTCGAGGATGGCCGCAAGCGCCGATTGCTCATCGTCGAACACGCGTGCCGGGCCGGTGATGACCGGGTTCTTCAGGCCCGTGATCTTGGCCACCGCACCTTCCGGGCTCAGGTTGCCCTTGAGAATGGCCAGGTGGCCCTGCGGATAGAGCGCGTCCGAGAGGGGGCGGATGACCTGCGGGTTGGGCGGTTCGTCAGGCACGCCGGCCAGGGTCTGCGCGATGGTCTGGCCCGAGATGGTGATGCAGTCGCCGTGCAGCAGGCCCGCATTCAGCAGGATCTTCATGACCTGCGGGATGCCGCCCGCCTGGTGCAGGTCCACCGCCAGGTATCTGCCGCTGGGCTTGAGATCGCACAGCACCGGCACCCGCTGGCGGATGCGCTCGAAGTCGTCGATGGACCAGGGTACGCCGGCCGCATGGGCGATCGCAAGAAAGTGCAGCACGGCATTGGTGGAGCCCCCGGTCGCCATGATCACCGAGACCGCGTTCTCGATGGACTTGCGCGTCACGATATCGCGCGGCTTGAGGTCCATCTTGATGGCCTCGATCAGCACCCTGGCGGATTCCTTGGCCGAGTTCTCCTTTTCATCATGGGGGTTGGCCATGGTGGAGGAGTAGGGCAGGCTCATGCCCAGCGCCTCGAACGCGCTGGACATGGTGTTGGCGGTGTACATGCCGCCGCACGAGCCCGTGCCGGGGATGGCGTGCTGCTCGATGTCCTTGAGCTCCTGGTCGCTGATCTTGCCCGCGGCGTTCTCGCCGACGGCCTCGAACACGCTGACGATGTTCAGGTCCCGGCCTTTCCACCTGCCGGGCAGGATGGTGCCGCCGTAGACATAGATGGCCGGCACATTGGCGCGCAGCATGCCCATCATGCCGCCCGGCATGTTCTTGTCGCAGCCGCCGACCACCAGCACGCCATCCATCCACTGGCCGCCCACGCAGGTCTCTATGCAGTCGGCGATCACCTCGCGGCTGACCAGCGAGTACTTCATGCCTTCCGTGCCCATGGACATGCCGTCCGAGATGGTCGGCGTGCCGAACACCTGCGCGTTGCCGCCGGCCTCCTCGATGCCTGCGATGGCCGCGTCCGCCAGCCTTTGCAGGCCGGAGTTGCACGGCGTGATCGTGCTGTGGCCGTTGGCCACGCCGACCATGGGCTTCTTGAAATCCTCTTCCTTGTAGCCCATGCCGTAGAACATGGAGCGGTTGGCTGCGCGCGCCTTGCCTTCGGTGATGTGGGAGCTTCGGCGGTTGATCTGGTTCGGCGGGGTCATGGCATGTCTCTCGTTGTGGGGGTTGGATGAGTATGGGCCGACTGATTCATCTGATCCAATCCTATTCATCGGCATGATTGATATGCTGCGCATATGAATGAGCCCCCCATTGATCTGCGCGTCTGGCGGCAATTCCTGGCCGTGGCGGACGAGCTGCACTTCGGCCGCGCCGCATCGCGCCTGCACATGACGCAGCCGCCGCTCACCCAGGCCATCGCCCAGCTGGAGCGCAGCCTGGACGTGGCGCTGTTCGAGCGCTCGAGCCGCCACGTCGCGCTGACGCCCGCCGGCGAGGCGCTTGTGCCGCAGGTGCGTGAACTGCTGGGGCGGGCGGCAGCGCTGCCGGGGATTGCGCGGGCCGCGGCAGCGGGAGAAGTGGGGCGCGTGCGGCTGGCCTTTGTCTCCACCATCGGCTTCACCCGGCTGCCGCTGTGGGTGCGGGACTTCGTTGCAGGCACGCCCGGTGTGGCGCTGGAGCTGGTCGAGGCCACCAGCGATGTGCAGATGGAAGCCTTCGAGCGCGGGCAGATCGATGCCGGGCTGATGCTGCATGCCCCCGGGCATGCGCCGGCCGGCCTGGAGCGCCTGGCCGTGGGGCGGGAAGCCATGGTGCTGGCCCTGCCTCAGCAGCATGCGCTTGCCGGTGCGGACCGGCTGATGCTCGACGAAGTGCTGGAGCAGCCGCTGGTGATCTTTCCGCGCCGCATCATGCCCTCGCTCCATGACGCGGTGACGGATCTGTACCGACGGCACGGACATGTGCCGCGCATCGCGCAGCAGGCGATACAGATGCAGACCATCGTGAACCTGGTCTGGGGTGGCATCGGCCTGGCCTGGGTGCCCGCCAGCGTGATGCAGTTCTGCAGGCCCGGCGTGGTCTATCGCGAGGCGGTTTTCGCCAGCGCCCGTGCAGGCGGCAAACCCGTTGCCCTGCCGGTCTGCGAGACCAGCCTGGCCTGGCCTGCCGGAGCCATGTCGCCCGCGCTGGCGCGGTTTGTCGGCTTCGTGCGCGAACAGCATTGAGTGGGGCGCGCCAGCAGGCAGCCGGGGCCAATGCCTGGAATATCCGCATGGTTCTGGTCTGAATTTTTGGAAATTCTGGCCAGAATGATAGAATTCGGGCCAGGCCGGACACCAGGCCTGTTTTTGTTTTCAGCCCCGCCATGCAATCTGTCGGCATCTACGAAGCCAAGACCCGTTTCTCCGCCCTGATCGAACTTGTCGAGCAGGGCGAGGAAGTGCGCATCACCCGCCACGGCAAGGAAGTGGTGCGCATGCTGCCGGTGCGCCGTCGCCCCGTGATCACCGACGAGCAGATCGCCCGCGAGCTGGAGCAGATGCAGGCGCTGCAGGCCACGGTGCGCCCGGCCCAGCCGGCACAGTCGGCACAGGCGCCGGACTCCACCACCCGACTGCGCCACGCAGGCCGGAGCCAGGCATGACCTCTTTCGTGCTCGATGCCTCCGTCACCGCCGCCTGGCTGCTGCCCGATGCCGCCAGCGTGCACACCCAGCGCCTGTATACCCGCATCCGCCGCCACGAAGTGGACCCGCAGGCGCCCAACCTCTGGCAGTGGGAGTGCGGCAACCTGATCGCCTCGGGCGTGCACGGCGGCCGCATTCCGCACAGCTCGGTCGAAGGCCTGTGGGGCGTGCTCGAGGCCATCCGCCACCGCGTGGAACTGCACGAGCTGGCACCCGCCCAGCACAAGGCCGTGCTCGACGTGGCGCTGGACACCCGCCTGCCGGTCTATGACGCGGCCTACCTGTGGCTGGCGCAGTCGCTGCGCCTGCCGCTGGCCACCTTTGACGCGGCCCAGGCCGCCGCCGCCCGCAAGCGCGGGCTGGCGCTGCTGGCCCCTGAAGATTTCTGATCCCCTCCCATCACCTTTGCCTGAGATGACCATGCAACACGACAAGATCCTCATTCTTGACTTCGGCTCCCAAGTCACCCAGCTGATCGCCCGCCGCGTGCGCGAAGCCCATGTCTACTGCGAAGTCCACCCCTGCGACGTCAGCAGCGACTGGGTGCGCGAATTCGCCGCCGACGGCCGCCTCAAGGGCGTGATCCTGTCGGGCAGCCACGCCAGCGTCTACGAAGTGGACGACCGCGCCCCCGACGCCGTGTTCGAGCTGGGCATTCCCGTGCTGGGCATCTGCTACGGCATGCAGACCATGGCCACCCAGCTGGGCGGCAAGGTCGAAGGCTCGCACACCCGCGAATTCGGCTACGCCGAAGTGCGCGCCCATGGTCACACCGAACTGCTCAAGGGCATCGAGGACTTCGCCACGGCCGAAGGCCACGGCATGCTCAAGGTCTGGATGAGCCACGGCGACAAGGTCACCGAGCTGCCCCCGGGTTTCAAGGTCATGGCCTCCACGCCGTCCTGCCCCATCGCCGGCATGGCCGACGAGGCGCGCCGTTTCTACGCCGTCCAGTTCCACCCCGAAGTCACGCACACCGTGCAGGGCGCTGCCCTGCTCAACCGCTTCGTGCGCGAGATCTGCGCGGCGAATGCCGACTGGATCATGGGCGACTACATCGAGGAAGCCGTTGCCAAAATCCGCGAGCAGGTGGGTGACGAGGAAGTCATCCTCGGCCTGTCGGGCGGCGTGGATTCGTCCGTGGCCGCAGCCCTGATCCACCGCGCCATCGGCGACCAGCTGACCTGCGTCTTCGTGGACCACGGCCTGCTGCGCCTGAACGAAGGCGACATGGTCATGGAAATGTTCGAAGGCAAGCTGCACGCCAAGGTCATCCGCGTGGACGCCAGCGACCTGTTCCTGGGCAAGCTGGCCGGCGTCAGCGAGCCCGAGGCCAAGCGCAAGATCATCGGCGGCCTGTTCGTGGACGTGTTCAAGGCCGAGGCCGCCAAGCTCAAGGCGGGCGACGGTGGCCACAAGGGCGCCACCTTCCTGGCCCAGGGCACCATCTACCCCGACGTCATCGAGTCGGGCGGTGCCAAGAGCAAGAAGGCCGTCACCATCAAGAGCCACCACAACGTCGGCGGCCTGCCCGAGCAGCTCGGCCTGAAGCTGCTCGAGCCCCTGCGCGACCTGTTCAAGGACGAAGTGCGCGAACTCGGCGTGGCCCTGGGCCTGCCGCGCGAGATGGTCTACCGCCACCCCTTCCCCGGCCCGGGCCTGGGCGTTCGCATCCTGGGTGAAGTCAAGAAGGAATACGCCGACCTGCTGCGCCGCGCCGACGCCATCTTCATCGAAGAACTGCGCAACTGGACCGACGATGCCACCGGCAAGAACTGGTACGACCTCACCAGCCAGGCCTTTACCGTCTTCCTGCCCGTCAAGAGCGTGGGCGTCATGGGCGACGGCCGCACCTACGACTACGTCGTGGCCCTGCGCGCCGTGCAGACCAGCGACTTCATGACCGCCGACTGGGCCGAGCTGCCCTACGGCCTGCTCAAGAAGGTGTCTGGCCGGATCATCAATGAAGTGCGCGGCATCAACCGCGTGACCTACGACGTTTCGACGAAGCCGCCGGCGACGATCGAGTGGGAGTGAAATCAGGTCCTTCGGGGACTATCGTTGGCTATCGGTGGTTTGCCTTAACGTGTTGATTTAAAAGAAAATACGTTACGGTGACTATCGCCGGCCTGCAGAGCAGGTTGGCGGTGGAACTGACTCTCGTAGCTGCTCCAGTCCTTCGTACTCGTACGCCTTGATCGTGGATTCCTTGATGGTCCGGTTCATGCGCTCGACCATGCCGTTCGTCCAGGGGGGGTACGGCTTGGTATGCCTTTTCTCGACGCCATTGAACTTGCAGATGCGCTCGAAGATGTGACCGATGCATGTGTCGGTGACGCCGCCTCTGAAGCGTTCTTGTCCCGTAAAGGCCATGCCGTTGTCCGTCAGAACGGTATGTATGCGGTACGGGAACACAAGCACCTGCCGAAGGAACTGTGCTGCATTGGCTTTCGTGGCCCTGTCAAAGAACGCGACATGCGTGAATTTTGTGACGCGGTCTATGGCAACAAACATGGGCTGTTTGCCGCTGGAGATCTTCATTTCGGCGCTGTCGATGTGCACGAAGCCGAGCGTCGTTTCTTCAAACTTTCCGTGCCTTCGTGGCAGGTGCGTTGCGGGTTGTCGGCTGATTCCGTGACGCTGCAGGCATCGATGCAAGGCGCTGCGGCTGAGCTTGGGTGCTGTCTCCAGGAGTTGCCCCATGAGATCGTCCAGCGACAGATGCCCTTGCTTGCGCAACGCAATCGCCAAGTGTTCTTGCTCTTGGGAAAGATGCTGGCTTGCTCTGCCCCGAGGACCCATGGGCTCATCGAGCACCGAGGTGCGCGCACGCCACTTGGTCACGGTCTTGGGGTTGATGCCGTAGAGGTGGGCCAAGGACCGATGGGAACCGGTCGCTAGCTGGAGCTCTGCGCGGATACGCGGCGTCGTGCGGGCGCTGCCATGCAGGCGGATTGCCATAATGCTTTCTCCTGTTCCAGGCTGAAGAATGCACCATGACTTCCTGGGACCGTACATCTAAGACCGTCCCGTTCACTATCCAGACCTAAACCGTCTTTGACGGTAAAGTTCTCCTCGGAAAAGCTTGTTTTGTTCGGCTTTCCCGACATCAGCAGGTCTCCTGGCCCCTGACGGTATGAGCCGTCTCGAAACAGGAGAAAAACCTCGATGCTAACCGACACAGCACTGCGCAATCTCAAGCCTAAGTCCAAGATTTATAAGGCTTCAGTCCGCGACCTGATGTATGTAACGGTATCGCCAACCGGTACCGTCACGCGCTGCAGCCTGGCGATTTCTGCGCGTGCAGCCGCCAACTCGGATGCCGGCACAACGCCCTCTCCGGCAGACACTGCTGTCAAAGCACCCTGGCGTTCGAGCTTGCGCCACTGAAACAGCAGTCCCGCAGAGACGCCTTCCTGGCGAGCGACCAGCGACACGCTCATGCCTAGTTCTCAGGTTCGGCGAACCAGCGCCGCCTTCTCTGCGAGGGACCACTTCTACTGACTCCGTATGCCTAGTCATATGCACAGTCCTATTCCTATCATCAAAGATAAGCGATAGGAGAGGGTCTGGGAATCAGGGGGCTATCTCAGCGACATAACCCAGTCGCATAGCATCGTCGTGAAGCTTTCGGCCTTGAGCCGCTTGTTTCGGAGAGGGTGCCTTGCCCTGACCTGCAAGCCTTCCCAAGCTGAAAGCAATGCTACGCTGCCAAGAAGCTAATGAGTCAGTCTTCTTTGCCCATGCGGAAATCCCAAGCCAAGTGTCTGCGGGAACTTGCATGGCCCATGTGACTTCGGCAATCTCTTGAGCTGTGGATGAGCTCAGGCTCCCGAGATTGGGAGTCGCTTCGGGGCGGTGAGCAAGAGCCAGTAGCTCTTCGGGTAATGGAAGATTAAGCTTTTGTACGGCTTTCCAGCATGCTTCGCTCTTGTACCAGTCCGTCACGTTTTTGCCACCCTCGGAAGTCGCAATGACTGGGTGCACAGAATCCACAAGCTCGCCGAAAAATGAAGTCAAGGACTTTGGCGCTGACTGCTCACGCCATATCGTGTCGAAGTCAAAGCGTTTGGCAGTTTTGTTGGAAATCCATGCCAGAACATAGGCAACAACTTGCCTTTTGTAGCTGTATTTTTTGCGTTGCGTAATTGCATCAATGGCATCGAATAGTATCGACCGCGCGATCATGTGCTTGAAAAAAGTTTCGTCGGGGCGATAGTTGAAGCCACGCTTTGCGACTTCCTCGTGAAAGACAATAAAGCACTTCTGCGCGCCACGGCTAACTATGTGGGGGTATTGCTCCCATGCCATCTCGCTTTTCGCGACATCCGTTTTTCCGAATAACTGACTTTTTGGGTACTCCCGTTCGAAGCGTGACTTCCTTGCAGGAGTGTCGGCGCGAGCGAGCTCATCAGCATATTGCGCTCGCGCTCGCTCGTAGAACCATTTGGTTTCTAATTGGGCAGTGCCCGATGCTGGAGCCCAAATTGTCCTTGAGTATTCTTCGATTTTCTGATTGAACGGATCGTTTGCGGATAAGTCCGATACGCTAACCTTGTTCTGTGAATTTGCGTACTTGGAGATCTGACCAACCAAGGTGTCAAGAGACTCTGGGGCTCTGACGCAGTTCAGCTTGACTTGAACCGCGATACGACTGATGTCGGCTTTGTCCTTTCGCACCGCTCGAAATAGTGATGCGGTAGTTTGGCCTCCATTAACGATCTGAAGATCAACAAGTCGAGTCAACCGTAGTGGGCCATTCTTGCTGCGTTCCACCTCAATGTTCTCGGCTGTCGCGGTCAGTCCATTATTGTAAGCAAAAAATCGGTCTGGCTCGGAAACAATAGTCGATCGGATACCCTTGTTGATATCTCCACGAACTTGGAGGAACGATCGAACATTGCGTTCGAGGAGGCGTGGGCCGTATTTTGCGTATATCGATACCAGTACCCTCGCAGGGAAGATGGCGAGGTAGCTGACGTAATCAGCACTAGGCTGATCGAATTCGAGGCAATAGACGGGTGGAAGATCGGGCTCCGTCAAATCGACGGCAATCCGCTCCCTGTCGCGTCCAGAGCTATACCAACGGAATAGACGTTCAATATCCCACACATGCAGAGTGACATCGGCTTCTCCCATCTCTGGAGCATCGGGAAGGCGATCCGTATTGACGATTCCATCCGTGACCAAAAATAGTCTTACACGGCTGAAGCCCTCGGTCTGCTGGTGCTGGCGGTGGATTATTTGGGACAAGCCGAATGCTGGCTCGACCTCGGCCATTCGTGTATATAGCCCTGCAACTGATTTTTTATAGAAGTTCACCAGCTGCCTGAAGGCGGCATCAACCTTTTGCTTTTCAAGCCTGACAGGTATAGGATTATCGGTTCGCAGGGCAACGAATAGGTCCAGCGTGTCTTCGGTTTCATCGGCTGCATAGCCGTCCACACGCATTCCAGGCGGTGCGTAACTACAGACATCGGCGTCGGAGATTTCCCCCGCTTCCGCCAAAAGTTCGAGCAGGCGGCGCGTGAAGGCCATGGCCAAGAAAGACTCTTCGCCTTCGATGCCGGCATCCCGCTGAACCTCGTTGTGCAACGATTGAAAATACTCGCTAAGCGTCATGATGTCGACAGGCTGTTCAGCTTCAACTTGGAAAGAGTTTCTGCAAATACGTTGTCCGCGCACTCAAAATCCGTACAGGCTTTGAGTTCGAGTATGTAGTCGACCTCGCTGAGTCCGGGGCGGAGCGAGTCTTGAATAAGGCGCGGGAATCCATTACTGACGCGAAATGCCCTCCGATGAGCTATGCGAAGTCGCAGGTGCTCATAGCGATGCGCATGACGCTCCATCCAACCAGCCTGTCCAAGCAGTCTCTCCAAGAGAATGGAGAATTCTTTAGATGACGATGCAAGGGAACGTAGATCGGAGACCAGCTTGTTTATGCTTTCTCCTGCGTCTGCATCGCGCTCTACCCTCAGGCATAGCAAGAAAAGGCACGTCAAGCCCACGTCGTCCAACTGTCGTTCTCCGTGAATGCGGACATGTGTCAACGGGCCCGAAAGCGATGTTTTCACCTCTACTGCGCACACGGATGGAATGATGAAATCCTGAGGGGCTCGTTGAGCTCCCGTCCACGACTCAAGCATGCCGACACCGCCTATCGGAACAAGAACGTCGCGCAACACCCAGAGTTCTCCGAACAGGCCGATCACTGCACTCTGGCTGATGCCGTCCGCGGCCGCTGCCAGAAAATCCTGCCAGCGCTCCAAGCGTCGGAAGAGAAGGACGATGGCGTCGCCAGCTGTTGCACAACTCGAGATTCCGTCGATAAGGTCGATGCTGAAGACTGTGAATATGTCGGCAAACTGTGCATCTTCGAGCTCAACCGCCAGGGTCCGCTGGCCAGCTGCTACGCCCTCGAGAGGGGGGGCGAGATGAACGACTAGCCCACCTGTCGCGGGAAGGTCCTGCAGCTTGCCTAGGGCTGCAGTCGGAATGTCGATCATCAATGACCTGGCGCCACTTGGGCATGCGACAGCCACGTGCGCCGAAACCTTTGCACCGGGATTGCCGAGCCTTCTGACCCAGCCGTTGGACTTGCGATGCGAGATGGACTCGAGCTCGCGCCAAAGCTGTTCCAGCGGATTACTCATCTGTCTGCGGCTCCTCGACGTCGTTCAGGTGTAGTTGGCGATATACCTCGTTGACTTGGTATTCGATGGGCACTGCCGTTGCGCTTGTTGGAAAGCTCAACGCACACGTAATGATGAACTTCGGTTCCGCGCTGATTCCTGCATTGGCTGCATCAAGAGGGTAGAGCAGAAGCAGTGCATGACTGGTCCGTCGAAGATCACGGATCACGGCTCCCACAGGGCGGCTTGGAGGCTGCTGGTTCGGGCGAGTGCGCTTGGCCTGTTTCGCTGCTTCGTATCTGAGCATGCTGATGTCCATGGCCACTTCAAGTGCAACCCGGCCCTTTGCATTTTGTATGAGGTTGCGCTCGATCGCGTTCTCTTCGCGGAATGCGCGTTTTCCCAGCAGGTGCTGAATCCAATTGCCATCCAGGGTGGCGCCCTCCAAGTCAATGCCCTGATCGGGAGGGTTGAGCACGTTACTGTTAGGGAGTTCGTAATGTCTAGAGGTATTGGCGTCCCCAGAGGCCACGTTCATCCGCTCGACCAAACTGACTTCGAGGCCACCAATTTTGCAGGGCTCTCCCCCGTTGGCGCCCAGAAGTGCAACTGTCCAATCGGTGAGCTCACCTTGCTTCAGCTGACGTCGAACGAACTGTGCGATTCGCTTTGCATCGAAGCCATTGGTGCCCATGGGGGACGAAAATCCCTCAAGAAAAATGCAGATCGTCTCCGCGTCCACGTTTCGCCAGACATGGGTGGGAGAGCCTTTCTTGCGTGGAGCTGGTGCAGGCAGCCGACCGATCAGTTCGTTGACGGCTTGGTCGTTCCCGCTTCGTATTTCTTTTCCGGTGGCAAGGGTGACGCATTGGGTCAGTGTCCCTTCGTATGACACCTGAAGCTTCTTGCTGGCGCGTGACTTGTTGAGCGCCGTGACGAGCATGCCACCAGGATGGGTGCGAACTCGCAGTCCATATTCTTCGGGGGTCGCTTTCAAAGATGTCATACGCTCGAACTCTCTGCGCAGTTCCGCCTCCGCCAATGCGATATGGCGGTACCAGTCGATAAGATCCGAGGATGTGTAGATGCGGCAAAGGTCCAGATAGCCGGGCCTGTAGCCAAACCATCGTCCCATCTGCAGCAATGAGTCGTACATTTTGGAGGCCCGCATGTAATACGACACCGACAGTCCTTCGAGGGTCAATCCACGCGACAGCTTGTCTCCGCCCACTGCAATGACGCTGACGCCAACGGCACGATTTCTTTCGTAGTCGAGCAGATCTGCGGACGATCCGTTGATTTCCAGCACCCGGATTTTTGCAACTGCTGGGTGCAGCCAGCCTTCGATATCCTTCCATGACATCGTTGGACAGGCGGCGTCGGCAACGGCCTTGGTCGTCGGCTCGAAATCGCTTTCCCAAAGTGCCCGGAGCTCTGCGCGCAGGGAAAGCGATGCGTCCTCGCTTTCATGTGCAATCCGGCGTTGAAGAAAAAGCAGTTCGTTCTTCACAAGCTCAGCGATCCGCCCCTGTGCATCCACGAAGCGAGCAACGTGGATCAGCATCGAGTTGTGCTTCACATGTTGGCCTCTTGCCGAACGCGCTGTACAGGCCAGCAGGAATGCACGGATGGCCTCTTTCAGAGAGTCGGGAAGTTCGTTGGGGGTGAAGCTGGGCTGGGCCTTGGGAGGAAAGAATTTTTCAAAGTCCGTGACCTTTCGAGTCAATGGAAGGGCGTCTCGCTCGTCCAGACCTGATTCTGGATCTCCATCCCTGCCAAAAACCTTTTCTACGCTGATGTAGTTGTCGGGCGGTGGTAGCGAGACTATGAAGCTGCGCGGAAAAAGATCATCTCCAAGCTTTCCATGCGTGGCTTTGGGGTCAACAAATATGTTGGCGAATGGCGTTGCGGTGTAGCCAACATATGCGCTTTTCTCGAACGCATTCAGCAGCTCTCGGATACGCCGATTGATTGCGGTTGGATCGACTTCTTTGGTGGAAACTCCTCCTGCCGAGATCTGTTCGCTTTTCTTTGTGTTGATCGACGAATGATCCGCCTCGTCATCGATCACCAACATCGGAATTTCGCGAACGATCTTTCCTCCGTCAGGAGTGTCAACTCCATTTTTCTTGGTGAGCCAAGAAATCAGATTTCCGAGAATCGACGTGTGCTTTTTCACGACGACGATGAATGGCGTCTCGCCCAGATGCATGACGGTGCCGAGGTTGCCTGCCTTGAAGTCCCCATCTTCAGCCCGAGCGGTCATCGAGTTGACCGGTAGGTCGGGAAAGGCAAGCGCCCCGACTCCGACCTTCATGCTTGCTTCTGCAAAGAACAGACTCGAATCCGTGTTGTAGCCAAGGAGTCCTTCCTCCATGCGAATCTGGGTCTGCGCTCGAAGGCTGTTGTGAATGCCTGCGAGGATGATGACTAGCTTGTAGCCAGCATCCAGTACCTTGCAGGCCAACCCGAGAAAGTTGCCCGTCTTGCCAGATTGAACGCTGCCAACTACCAACCCGCGGCGGTCCCATTTGCCAGCGCGTCGCGGATCTTCGAGCAATTCGAGAATGCCTTCTGTGCGGATGTCTACCGATCGCACCACGGGCTCTGGCAATTCCTCGATCATCTGAAGGAAGTTTTCGTATCTCTCCCAAAATTTCCAGTGAATCTCCCCTCGCCTGAGAGGCAGCCATTCGACGTGCCCTCGCGAGTCTGATAGAGATTGCATAGGGGCCACAAAAACATTGGAGTTTGACGCAAAGTAATGGATCAAGGCATCGACATCGACAGTGCCTTCGCCATATTCCTCTTCTGTCCAGCGCTTTGCCTTTTCGCAACGGTTCCGAATCTCCTCGATGCTCGGATTTGGAAAGCGCATCAGTCCGATGCGTGCTTGCTTCCGGGCCTCTTCTTGGGCAGTGGAGTTGTTGGGTGCGGTTGCAGAAATCATCAATCCAGTTCCTTCTGTGTGGGAGGAGATGTGTCAAGCGCTGCGATCAGATGAGTGCGGTCCCTGATCGAGGAAAGGCCGGAAAGGCTGGCAACTGCCTGCTGATGGGTTTTCCCCGAAGCAACGAGGCCCATGTATAGGTCGTCGAGCATTTCTCGAATCTGCTTGTCTTTTGTATCGTCGAATGGTGTTGGTTGCTCTTCCGGGGCCTCGGCATGCCTGATGTAGATGGAGGCGAGCGGAAGTGTCTGCTCCATCAGCTTGAGCAGTGCTTCTACGGCGCGGCCGTTTTCCCCTGTCCCCGCTAGCGCTCGAACAACATCATGATCACGATTGATGCGAAACAGCGTTCGCCCGCGCATTACCTTCACCTCCCAGACGCTTGAGTGGTCTTGGGGCGTGTTTGCCACGATCTGACGGCCTCGATGGCGATAAACCTCTTGGGCGCGTTCGCGTGTCAACCGCGCAATTCGTCGAAGACCCTGCCTGAGTTCCACGGGAGGGCTAGCCACCGATTTCCGGACATCCAGGTTCCATTCGAAATCAAACTCGTTGTCGAGGTCGATACGGATGCGTGCGAGCTTCAGATGTTCGTCTCGTGTGAGACCCAGTGAGAGCCATCCGCCCGCAGAGATCAGCCTGTTGTTCCGATATATGTAGAAGCCCTGATGTGCTGTCCAGCCACGCTGTCCCGATGCCTTGTCAAACTCTGCTTTCGTGAGTTTGGAGTAATGAGGCAAGACGTATGGGCGTACCTGGACGCTATGGCCGCCGATGCTCAGCCGTTCGCTGGGAAGGATTTGTGTCGCGGTGTGATCGCGCATGAACGGATCCCATCGATCGAGGATGACGTTTCCAACTTCCATCCTCACCGAACCGGAACCAACCAAAAACTCTCCGAAGACCATTGAAAGATGCGACGTAACACGGTCTGCTGCCTCCATGAAGGCCTTGTGTGCGGTCAAGTTGTCGGTTGAGACTTCGCCAACAAGCCGATCCAGGTTTTCCCAGACCACACACGTGCCGGATGGCTGCTGCATTGACCATTTGGCGTGTCGACGAGCGTCGCCTGTGATCTCGTGCTGAAGAATCCAGTCGTTCACAGCTTCCATGTAGGGTAGATCCCAAACTCGCGCCGCTTCTGGGTATCCTGGGGCGCGCGAGATGACGCTCATGCGACCTGCTTGAGAGAACGATGCCGTTTTTAGTCCGAGGCCAAACCGCCCGAGGTCGTTGGATGCTCTTTCCGCGCGGGGATTTCGGGCGCCTGCGCGCATTGCTTCCACCAGCTGACCCTCCTGCATCCCGCACCCGTTGTCGCTGATGGAGATGGTCGAGTTCTTTCCAGCCCAGTCGAACTGTATGCAGATATGTGTGGCGTTGTGCGAGATGCTGTTGTCAACGAGGTCTGCGATCGCAGTTTCGAGCGTATAGCCCAGCGATCTCATCGCCTCTATCAGCGCTGCAGGGTTGGGGGCCGCCCTATCGGGATGATCGCCCATGTCTCCAGCGATTGGCGCAATCTCGTCTTCCTGATTCAACAAGCTGAATCTCCCCCTTGAACTTTGTAACGAAGGTGCCGCGAATAACCTCTGTGCACCTATCGTAAGTGATTGTCACTCAAGCATACTGGATATCGGACAGGCAGGTGCCGGCAACTGAAGATGCTGCTGCTGGCTGTTTGGCGTCAAAGTCAAGTTATCTTGGAAGTGGCTTGCTCCGATGGCTACATATTCACATACCAGCCACGACTATCATGTCCATATGAAGCTCCCCACCACGCCAGAGCGCAGCCGGATGATGGCCGGTATCCGCGGGAAGAACACCGAGCCTGAGCTGAAACTTCGGCATGCTCTGTTCGCTGCGGGCTTCAGGTACCGTCTTCACCGGCGTGATCTGCCGGGATCTCCCGATATGGTTTTCCCGCGATATCGCGCCGTTCTGTTCGTGCACGGATGTTTCTGGCACCGGCATGAAGGCTGCCGATACACAACGACGCCTAGGTCGAACGCCGAATTCTGGCGCCTCAAGTTCGAGGGAAATGTCAGCCGCGACGTGCGTGACATTGCCCTGCTTCGCCAAGAGGGTTGGCGTGTCGCCATCGTCTGGGAATGCGCCTTGAAGAGATCGCTGGAGGATGTGGTCGCGACCGTGGAAGGCTGGCTTCAAGGCGAAAGGGATGAGCTTGCCGTCGACTGATCAGTTCGTCTGAACCAGATCCAGCTCGGTCTGTCGCCTGACTGGAATGGGGCCGTCCGGAATCGATCTGTTGTAACCGGTTGAATTTCTCGTCTTTCGTCGTGAGTCGCGGTTCAAACCCGCCAGGACACCTCTGACGATCTTCGCCAGCTTGTGGGCGAGCAGGGGCGGCACGGCGTTGCCTACCTGCGTGTACTGTTCCGTGCGGTTGCCCGCAAAGAAGTAGTTGTCCGGGAACGTCTGGAGTCTGGCCGCCTCCCTGACCGTGAGGCTTCGGCACTGGGTCGGGTCGTAGTGGATGTAGTAATGGCCATCCTTCGCGATGTGCGACACGATGGTCGTTGCAGGATCCCAGGCGCACTGCACTCGGAAACGGTCCTTGAATGGAATGGGCTCGGTCGCCTCCCGCTCCTTCGTCACGTTGTTGTGCTTCGGGAGCAGCTTCGGCGGAAATATGTCCAGGCGAGGCGAGTACTTCTCGGACTGGGCGAAGCAGGCGGCGAACAGATATCGCGCCAGGTCGGAGTCCATGTGTGAACGAGCCTCGTGTTGGCAGAAGCCATCCAGACTTCTGTCATGCACCCACCGCTGCAGCTCCGTCTGCTTCCCAAGCAGCGGCTTTCGACCGGGTTTCTGTGCAAACGGCTTGCCGACGCTGTTCCATGTGGCAGCTTGGGCCGAAGTACGCATGAGTTCGGTGATGGGCTGCTCGCTTGGCCTTCCCCAGCCTGCGACGTAGGACGGACCGGCAAGGACCGCCTCGCGCCAAGCTTCGATGGAGTCTCCCTTCGATAGCCTGCTGCGGAGCTTGGGGAGGTCTTCGATGGCCTGCCTCACGGACACGGCAGCCGTGATACCCAGCAGGTCATGGCGCGATGCTCCCGCGTCCTTGCGGATACCCAGCAGGATCACACGATGCCGGCTCTGAGGAATGCCATACCGCTCGGCCTGGATCACGAAGTCGATGGGTTCGAGCGTGTCGCTGTTGCCCTTCTTGACGAAGGAGCGAATTTCATACTCGAGGTCCGGCGCAGGAGCACAGAGGTCAGCCAAGATTCGCTCGAACATCGGGCTTCCGGAATGCTGCGAGGACAGCAGCCCCTTGACGTTCTCCATGACAAAGATCGTCGGCCGGTGTACCTTGATGATCCGCAGGTATTCCCTGTAGAGGAAATGCTTGACGTCGTCCTTGAAAGTCTTGTCGTTGGCTCGCCTTGCTCTGCCGGCCAACGAATAGGCTTGGCATGGCGGGCCTCCGATGAGCACCCATGTGTCCTTGCCTCCCAGGGCTGCCCGGATCTCGGTGTCGATGCTTGCCTCGTCGGCTTTGCCCAGCTCCAGGCAACGTGCTTCTCTTTCCGCGTGGGTGAAGGCCTCGGCAACGGCCGGTATCTTCCTGAACGTCGGTTCGTCGATCTCGTTGCGAATGTATGAGTAGTAGTGCTGTATGTGCTTCGTTCCGCGCAGTTGCCGGAACACGGCGCGCAGGGTCAGGGTCCTGTGGGCGATTGGATCCTTCTCGATCGAAAGACCGATCTCGAAGACGGGTTCGCGCTTGTGATCCCGGAGTGAGGAGAACCCCTCTCCGAGCCCCCCCGGGCCTGCAAAGAGATCAATTATTGGTATCGGCATTGGAGACCTGAAGATTTTTGAGTGGTCGATGGCCAGTCGAGTCGTGAATGGGCGATGCAGGTCATGCGGCGACGCTTTCAAGGTAGGGGCGCATCACGTTGGACACCCGGTCGATGTCCGCATAGTGCGACAGCTCGTCCATGGACACCTTGCGCCGTTCCCACCCATCGCGCAGCGCCTCGAGTGCCACATCGATACCGATCTTGTTGCGGTATTTGAAGCAGTCCGCGATGGTCTTGGCCACATTGAAGACTGGCACATCCAGCCCATCGATTCGCATGGACTGCACACCCTCGCTCAGCGCAGGGCCCGACATGCGGACCGGGCGCAGGGAAGGGTGTTCGACGCGAGGTGTCGGCGAGTTCTGGGGAATTGCCAGCCAAACCTGATGTGGTGCCTGGGTTCCCAGGCCGTGAACGCGCAGTGCCGAAAGCAGGCAGATGACACCTCTGGGAACCCTGAGGGCGGCCTCCGCAAGCGAGGTGTGTTCGCTCAATGGTCGATCGGGAAGGGAATAAACGCCGCGGCCCACACGCTTCAGCCGGCCATCCCTCACCAAGCGGCTCAGAATGATGGTCGGAAGAGACAGGGCAGCGACATCCCTGGCGCGCAGTAGAGACATACTGGCGGCCAGGGCCAGCACCTGTTCCTCCTGCGTCTGGCTGGACATTCGACTCACGGGCAATGATGTTGCATTATTTAGTCATTATTTCACAATCGAATAAACATCGCAGCCAAAACGGGCTGCAGTCGTTCGTGTTTGTGTGTTGCTCCGAGCCCTGGCTTCAGATCGAAGGGGCGCCAGCATGACGGAGCCGTCATCGAGGGAGCTTCAGCAGGCACTGAGCAACAGTCTTGGCGCGTTGCATGAGAGGGCGATTGAGGCCTGGAAGGGCCATGAGCAGGAAGGACTGACGTCCCTTGTAAGGGTGCTGGACTTCGTTGCCGTTGCGCCGCTCCTGGGCCTCGACGCCGCGATGGACAGGAGCAGCTGGCAATCGACGATAGCCTCTGCCATGGTGCTGCTGGGCGCTGCCGCAGGTCTCAGGCCTTTCCTTTCGGCCGTCGGGGATATACCCGGGGGTTTGCCATGGGGACCCAGTCGGATCCCCGCGCAGCAGTTCGCCCATTCCTATCTTCGTGAGTGCGGCGAGTTGACCTTCCTGCGGCGGATGGCCGAGCTGGAGCGCTACGGTCTCGCGACCTCGCAGTCGCTGGGTCCCGGGCGATTCAGGCTGGAAACCGCATCGAGTGCTCCGGAGCTTGCGCTCCAGGCAGCGATGCAGGCTCTGAGGGACAAGGACGATGCGATCATGGAGCAAGGGCGAACCGAAGCGGAGTGGGCACGTATCCATGCGAGGATGGCCCGATACGTCGATACCTCGAATGGTTGGTTCATCCGGTACGACAACGATTGGAATCTCGTGGAGATCTATCGCGAGGAAGCCCGGCGATTCGGACGCCATTTTCTCGAGGCGGAGGCATTGCCCGATGACGCGGTCATCGGAGACCGGACTTTCGGGGAGTGGCGGCACGCATGTGATCAGGCGCTGGGCAGAGTTCTTGCACACGTGAACTTCGCAAGGCTGCTCAAGAGGAAGAATCCATCCATCGATCTTGGGAATGTTCTGACCCTCTTCGCAAGGAAAGAGTCCGTCGGACAGGTATGGGAAGAGGCTGGAGTGCCTGCCGCCAGGATTCCGGCGACCATGCGAGCTCTCATGCTCGGGGCCGACCACCTAGACGACTGGGATGGTGCTTTCGAGACACCAACGCCCTTTCATGTGGAGCTGGGCAGGGACTTCGTGCTGCTGCCGCTGTTCGGGGCATTGACCAATCCCTACTTCGCGCTGTTTCGCCATCTGCGGCAGTTCTACCGTGCTGACTGGGATCATGCCGTGGACCGGCGCGAGGGTGTGTTCAGGGCAGATCTGGCGCAGCTCTTCCCTGAGCCTCGATATCTCGTTCCCGCGCGAGGGTTCCGGCTCGTGCGGGAGAACGGATCGCTGCTCACCGACATCGACGCCATCGTGGTGGATCGGCAGTGTGGCACGGTGGCGCTCCTGCAGCTGAAGTGGCATGACATCTTCGGCTTCTCCCTCGCGGAAAGGGAAAGCCGTCGGAGAAATCTGGCCAAGGCCAACGAGTGGACGGCGAGGGTTGCCGGTTGGGTTGGTGGTAGATCGTCGCGCGATGTCCTGGCGCAGTTGGGCGTCGACGAGCCAGCTTCTGCGCGACCTCCGGTTCTCTTCGTGCTGGCGCGGTATGCGGCGCGATTCGCGGGCGGGGATGACCAGGATGATCGGGCATGCTGGCTCGGCTGGCCCGAGATGCGGCATGCGATGGCCGATGACGAGGTGGCAACAGACCCATTGATGCTGATACCTGGGCAGGTGATGCGTCGTCAGCGGGGCTTCGAATCGCTGACGACGGAGGATGTCAGGTTCGAATTTCCAGGACTTGAGGTCGTTCTTCAGATACATGTATCCACTGGTCACGCCTACGGGGGATGAGCGACAACGGGGGCCAGCTTGGTTGCCCGCAATGGACTGTGCATCTCCGAAGTGATCGGACCGCGCTGTACGTGCTCCGCGTCGAGCCGCCATGGGCGTCTCGACCCTTTGGCTCCCATCGCTGATGCCTCAGTGGCAAGGCAACTGCGGGCAGTAGCGCTGGCTGGGGTGGCGGTGGACCACCAGGGCGGTGTCGTGGTGCATCGCGGCCTGCTGCGGCCGGAGGATGTCAAGGCCGTGCAGGCACAGGAGCGGGAGGCAGAGCGCGTGGCCGCACGGCTTGGCGGCAATGGAGGGGGCGACGGTGGCGCACCAGCGGTTCGCTCTGCGTTTTCCGAGAAGCTGATGCGGTGGCTTGATCGCTCATCGAACCGTCGCCTTACAGACCGAGGTTGTGCGGCATCCGCGCATTGCCGTGTACATCCTGAGCGCGGCGATCTGGCGCCGGGCCAGCAGTGTCCCGACGCGCGAGCCGAACGAGGCGGGCGCATCATTGCGGCGCGCGGCCGTGAGGGCGGGCAGGGCCTGCGGGTATTTGTCGGCGAAGTCTCCGGGGTACAGCACTTCGGCCAGGCGCTTCCAGCGCTCGGCATGCCGCATCACGTCCTCCGTGGCGTTGGGGGCGCGATCGAGCAGGCCCAGCAGCAGGCGCCGCGTGGCGCGTTTCATGGCCGTGAAGCGCTCCGATGCCGTTGCCAGCGATATGTCCCCGCCGCTGAGCGCAGCGGCCAGCCGGAGCACGTCCGTCGCCGTTTCGATGTGGCGCTGCAGGAAAGTGTCCCGTTGCGCGCAGCGGTCCACATGCAGCAGCAGCGCACCACCCACTAGCGCCCGGTTTTTCCGCAAGGCAATGGCTTCGGGCAGCAGGCGGAATACATCGCCCCGGTATTGCCGGACGAACCAGACGACATCGGCGGCGTCCGCTTCCGACAGCGAGGTGCGCGACGAGACCTGGGGTTCGAGCAGCGATTCGAACTCCTGCATGCTGCCCAGCTCGATCACCCGGTGTATGAACTCGCCCTCCAGCAACGCAGGGCGGGCATTGCGCTGCGGGGGCAGGCGCCTGAGCGTGAGGTAGTGTATGACGGCCGTCAGGTACAGCTGCGCCTTGGAGGCCGCCAGCACTTGGCCCGGAAAATAGGGATACAGCGGCCGGTGCCGCACATGGGCGCCCATCTGGCGCCGCAGCACGGCAAGCACATCGCGCAGCCAGCGCGCGAGCACCTGGGCCGACAGCTGGCCCAGGTGCTTCATGAGGGGCTGTGACAGCACGCACCGCAAGGCGGCGATCTCCTGGACCGCCGAGGCTACCTAGGCGCGCGTGGCGCCCCCGTGCCCGCCGGGACGTGGACCTTGCCCCAGCGCCGCAGGAACAGCTCCTGATTCATGCTGGTGTTCTCCCCGGGCCGCCTTTGCATTGCGCGGGCCGTAGCGCCGTGTCGGTGCCTGATGTGAAAACGCCTGCAGGATGCAGGCGCGGTGTGGAGAGCGGGACCTCTAGGTAATCAAATGGAGAAGGAAGGTGTCCCATAGCCACGCAGGCATTGTATGAGAACACCGCCGAGGCCTTTGCATCAGCGGCCTGGCCTGTGCAGGTTCTGCTGTGCGGATACAGCCCTGCGCATCCTCTGGAGCGCGACGACAATAGCCCATGATTCAAAAAAAGCCCCTGGCGGCAACCGAACTGGAGCGGCCTGCCATGGCCCTGCGCACTCTTGCGAATGGGGTCCGGCTGCTGGCGCTGCCCATGCCGCACCTGCAGAGCGTCAGCGTGGGTGTGTTCCTGCGCGTGGGCTCCCGCGACGAGACCTCCACCAGCAACGGCATCAGCCATGTGCTGGAACACATGGCGTTCAAGGGCACGCACACGCGTTCCGTGCAGGAGATCAACCTGGATGCGGAGCGGCTGGGCGCGGAGGTCAACGCCTTCACCGGGAAGGACATCACCGGCTATTTCATGACCGGCCTGGGCTGGCATGCGCAGGCCTTGCTGGGAATGATTGCGGACATCGTGCTGAACAGCGTGTTTCCCGAGCATGAATTGCAAAGGGAGCTGCAGGTGATCCGGCAGGAGGCCATCGAGTACGAAGAGGACCCGGAAGACAGCGCCGGGGACCTGCTGGACCGCGCCATCTGGGGCGACGACCCCATGGGCATGCCGGTGATCGGCACGGTGGCCAATATCGAAGGCTTCACCCGGCAGGATCTGGTGCGCCATGTGCAAACCCATTACGTGGGAGAAAAGACCGTCGTCGTCGCGGCCGGAAACTTCGATGTGCCGGCCTGGCTGGAGCAGGCGGCGCAGCTGTTCGCTGGCATGCCTGCTTCCGCCAATCCGGCTGTGGCGTTGCCCCCTCAGCCCGCAAAGTATGTGGGGCAGGCCCTGGCGCAACGCTTCACGCAGGTGTCCCAGGTGTTCGTGAACCTGGCCTATCCCCTGGTGTTCGAGCAGTTGCAGGGCGAGCACCCGCAGCGTGCGCGTCTCGTGGCCTCGCTGGCGGCCCATCTGCTGGGCGAGGGGATGTCGTCGCCCCTGGTCGATACCGTGCGCGAACGGCTCGGACTGGCCTATACGGCCTATGCGGCGATGGAGGGCGGTGACGTCTGGGCCAATTTCATCGTGCATGCCGTCACGACGCCGGACAAGCTCGAAGCGCTGGTGGCAGCGACAGGCGGCCTGCTGCGCGCCCAGGCGGCCGGCATCGACCTCGTGCATCTGGAACGGGCCAAGAACCAGCTGGCGGTCTCGCGGGTGCGCGCCGGCGAGCGGACCTACGCCACCATGGAGCGGGCTGTCGAGGACCTCTTTGCCCATGGCAGCGTGACATCCGTGGCCGAAACGCTGGCGATGATCGACGGCATCGGTGCCGAGGAAGTGCGCAAGGTCTTCGAGCGCATGCTGGCCCATCCTCCGGCGGTGGCCATCACCGGCAAGGGCGCCAGTGCCCGGACCGTGCGGCAACTGGCTGCAGGCCTGGCGGCCTGAGCCGGCAGCGCGCGATCAGAGGCCAGCGGCCAGCGGCCAAGCGCCAGCCGCAACACATGGCGCTTTTCCCGTTGTCATGGAGTTGGGGAAACGGGCGGCGGCGCGTTCCATTGCCGCTTGAGGTAGTGCGACTTCGGGTGCTCCTGCAGGAACACGCAGCACTGCACCCACGCCGCTGACTCCGGGTGCGCGTCGACGGCGCGCGAGAGATGCCCGAGCACGACCTCGGCCATGGCCGAGCACATCTGTGGCGGGCGCGGGTTGGTCAGCGTCAGGGTGGCGATGAGTTGCTGCGCGTGGGGGTCCTCGCCGCACAGTCCGACGGCGATGGGGGCCACGCGCGACTTCAGGTCCGCGAGCCGCGCCCATCCGCGCTCGGCCAGCGCAAGGTGCATGGCGTGCAGGACCGGCTCCCACTGGATCGACGGGAGCAAGGATGGCGATACCTCGATGGCGATGTGCGGCATGGGGCGGCGCCTTCAGTCGAGCTTGATGCCGACTTCGCGGATCAGCGTCTGCCAGCGTGCCCGCTCGCTGTCCAGCAGGCGTGCGAATGCCTGGGGCGAGTTGTCGATGGGCACCGAGCCGAGTTCGGCCAGCCTGTCCTGCGTGGCCTTGGTCGCCAGCGCCGCGCCCATGTGCTTGACCAGCCAGGCCTTGCGGTCGGCCGGGGTCGCAGCGGGCGCGAGGAAGCCGTACCAGCCGCTGATCTCGGCGTCCACGCCCGATTCCTTGAGCGTGGGCACGCCGGGCAGCGCGGGAATGCGCCTGGCGGAGGTCACCGCCAGCGCCTTGAGGCGCCCGCTTTGCACATGCTGCAGGATGGCCGGCGTGGCTTCGAACACCATCTGCACCGTGCCGCCCAGCACGTCGTTGAGTGCAGGCGCGGAGCCCCGGTAGGGAATGTGCAGGATCGAGGTGCCGGTCTGGCGCTTGACGAGTTCTCCCGCCAGGTGCTGCGGCGTGCCGTTGCCGGCGGATGCGTAGGAGAACTTGCCCGGGTTCTTGCGCAGCCATTCGAGCGCCTCCTTGGCCGTGGTCGCCGAGAAGGAGGGATGCACGGCCCAGATCAAGGGCACCGAGGCGGCCAATGCCAGCGGTGTGAAGTCCTTGGCCGGATCGAAGTTGAGCCTGGAGTACAGCGCCGGGTTCGCGGCCATGGGGCCGAGTGCGCCCAGCAGCAGCGTGTAGCCGTCGGCCTCGGCGCGTGCTGCCGCCTCCGTGCCGATGTTGCCGCCCGCACCGCTGCGGTTGTCGACGATCACCGTGCTGCCGCTGTCCGTCTGCAAGGCGTTCGCCATCAGGCGGGAGACGGCATCGGTGGTCGCACCTGCCGGATAGGGGCAGATGATGCGGATGGGCTTGGAAGGGAATGCCTGTGCGCGCGCCGAGGGGCTTGCGCCCAAGGCTGAAATGGCCGTCGCCGTGCTGGCGTACTGAAGGAAGTTGCGTCGTTTCATCGGTGCTCTCGTGACCAGAGTTGTCTCGTGGCCGTAGTGTCGGCAGGCCCTTGTTTCTTCGCAATTCGCATTTTCTGGCCGCGCCTATCGGATAATCCGATGGCCATGTCCGCACGCAGCCGCGACCCCCTCGATCTCGTCTCATTGCGCCAGTTGCGCTACTTCGTGTCGGCGATGCGGGCGCACAGCTTCAGTGCGGCATCGCGCGATGCCTCGATCTCGCAGGCGGCGCTGTCGGAGCAGATCGCCTTGCTGGAATCGACCCTGGACGTGCATCTGTTCGACCGTGCGAGCGGGCGCGCCGTTGCCACGGCCTCCGGACATGAGCTCGACCGCCGGGTGTCGGCCTGCCTCAGTGAGCTGCAGGCGGCGCTGCGCGATGTGCAGGCGCGTGCGAGCACCGTGGCGGGCCTGGTGCGCATCGGCCTGGTGCAGTCATACGCGGGATGCTGGGTACTGCCCGTCGTGCGCAGGGCCCAGGCGCAGTGGCCGCAGCTGGCGATCGCACTGCGCAGGCGCACCGCACAGGCCTTGGTGGAGGGCGTGTTGCGTGGCGATTTCGATCTCGCCGTCAGCTTCGACCCGGAGCCGCATGCCGATCTGGAGATCCTGGCCTGCTTCGACGAGCCGGTGGTGGCCGTCGGATTGAAGCCCCGCCGGCGGCGACGCCTGCTGGAGCTCAGCGAGGTCGCGAACCACCCCCTGGCCTTGCTGCCAAGCGAATACGCAATGCGGCGCCAGCTCGACAACGCCTTTGCGGCGCAGGGGCTGAAGCCGGGCGTGCATCTGGAGTCCGATACGCTGGAGGACCTGGTGCATGCCGCCCGTGAAAACGGCATGGTCGCGCTGCTCAACGGTGCCGCGGCAATGAGCCTGGACGTGCAGGACGCAGTCCCGTTGGCCGAGAGAAATCTGGGCCGGCAAGCCTGCCTGGTGCGCTCACGCAGCCGTCACCACGGCTTTGCCGCCCAGTACGTATGGGACGAGCTTTCGGCGGCAACCCCCACGCTGCCGCCAGCGTGGGGGCGGCGCGTTGCAGCCGCGCGCTAGACGTCGGCCGGGTCCGTACCGCCCGGATGTGTACCGCCCGGACCCGTACCGCCCGTCAGGGAACTTCCTTCAGGCCCACCAGTTGCAGGGGGCGTGCCAGCAGTTCGTCGAAGCGTTTCTCGAACGCCTTGAAGTACGGCATGCGGAAGTGCGCATCCAGCGCTGCCTGGTCCCTGAATGACTCCCGCATGTAGAAGGTGCCGGGTTTGTCCGCCAGCTCGAACAGCGTGTAGTCCAGGCATCCGGCCTCTTGCCGGGTGAATGGCACCAGCGCGCGCAGGGCGTCGCGAAGCTGGTCTTGCTGGCCGGCCTTCGCTTCAAGGATGGCCAGGTTGAAAATGGTCTCTGTCTTCATGGCTCAGCCCCAGTTCTCCAGCACCACCTTGCCGCGCGCCTTGCCCGACTCGATCAGGGCATGGGCGCGCTTGAGGTTGTCTGCGTTGATGCTGCCGAAGCGCTCGGCCAGCGTGGTGCGGATCAGGCCGGCATCGACCAGTGCGGCAACCTCGTTGAGCAGGCGGTGCTGGCCGATCATGTCGTCGGTGCTGAACAGGGCGCGGGTGAACATCAATTCCCAGTGCACCGACACCGACTTGCGCTTGAGCTTGGTGATGTCCAGCGACGCGGGATCGTCGATCAGGCCGAATTTTCCCTGGGGCGCGATCGCCTCGACGATCTGGGCGAAGTGCAGGTCGGTCTGCGTGAGGCTCACGATGTGGTCCACCGTGGGAAAGCCGATGCGCTTGAGTTCGTCGGCAATCGGCTGGCTGTGATCGATCACGTGGTGGGCGCCGAGCTCCTTGACCCAGGCCTGCGTCTCGGGCCGCGATGCGGTGCCGATGACGGTAAGGCTGGTCAGCCGCGTGGCCAGCTGCGTGAGGATGGAGCCCACGCCGCCGGAGGCGCCGATGATGAGCAGTGTCTTGTGGCTGGGGTGCTTGCCCGGCGCGATGCCCAGGCGGTCGAACAGCATCTCCCACGCGGTGATGGCGGTCAGGGGCAGGGCCGCAGCCTGTGCGAAGTCCAGCGACTTGGGCGCGTGGCCCACGATGCGCTCGTCCACCAGGTGCAGTTCGCTGTTCGTGCCAGGGCGCGCAATGGAGCCGGCGTACCAGACGCGGTCGCCCGGCTTGAACAGCGTGACTTCGGGGCCCACGGCCTTGACGATGCCGCTGGCATCCCAGCCCAGCACCTTGTGCGTTTGCCCCTCGGCGGGCGCGCCGCTGGCGCGCACCTTGGTGTCCACCGGATTGACGGACACGGCCCTGACTTCGACCAGCAGGTCGCGGCCGGTGGCCACGGGATCGGGCAGGGTGATGTCGATCAGCGATTCGGGTTGGCTGATGGCCTGGGGTTTCTGGTATCCAACGGCTTTCATGGTCGTGCTTTCAAAGGTTGAGGAAGAGGGGAGAGCAAGGAGGGTTTCAGGCAGTGGCGAGGGCTGCGTAGTCCGAGTAGCCGCGCGCGTCGCCGCCAAACAGGGCCTGCGGATCGAATGCGGCCAGCGGCGCCTGGGCGGCGTAGCGCGCCGGCAGGTCCGGGTTGGCAATGAAGGGGCGGCCGAAGGCGACGAGGTCTGCCAGGCCCTCGTGCAGGATGGCTTGGGCGCGCTCCGCGTCGTACTTGCCCGCAACGATCACCTTGCCCTGGTAGGCGCGGCGCAGCGCGTGGCGGAAGTCGTGCGGAATCTCGGGCGCATCGTCCCAATCGGCTTCCGACAGGTGGATGTAGGCCAGGCCGATCTCGTCGAGCCTGCTGGCCAGATGCAGGATGGTCTCAATGATCTGCGGGCAGTTCATGTTGCGCTGTGTGATGAAGGGCGCCAGGCGGATGCCGGTGCGCTCGGCCCCGACCTCGCCCGCCACGGCGGCCGCGACCTCTTCGGCGAAGCGCGTGCGCCGGGCGATGCCGCTGCCGTAGGCGTCGGTGCGGTGGTTGGAGGTGGTGCGCAGGAACTGATCGATCAGGTAGCCGTTGCCGCCGTGGATTTCCACGCCATCGAAACCGGCACGCATCGCATTGGCCGCGCCCCTGCGGAAGTCGCCGATCACGTCCTGGATGTCCTGTGCGCTCAGTGCGCGCGGTACGGGGCAGTCGACCATGCGGCCGACACCGTCGTCGCCGACCACCCAGACCTGCGCTTGGGGCGACAGCGCCGAAGGCGCGACCGGCAGGCCATCGGCGTGAAAGCTGGCATGCGACATGCGGCCAACGTGCCACAGCTGCAGCACCATGCGCCCGCCGGCGGCGTGCACCGCGTCCGTGACGCGGCGCCAACCGTCCACCTGCGCCTCTGAATGGATGCCGGGGGTGAAGCTGTAGCCTTGGCCCTGGCGGGAGATCTGGGTGGCTTCCGAGACGATCAGGCCGGCGCTGGCGCGTTGTGCGTAGTAGGTGGCCATCAATGCATTGGGCACGTCGCCTGGCTGGCTGGTGCGGCTGCGCGTCATGGGGGCCATCACCATGCGGTTGGGCAGGCTGAGTGGTCCGAGCTGCAGGGGGCTAAACAGGGGCGTGGAGGCGGTGGTCATGCGGTTCTTTGGCGGAGCTGTACAGGTGTTGGGGCGGTGGCGGAAATCCGGTTCGCAAGTCGTCTGGGCATGGAGCGATGTTGACCTGGGTGTTTCAATTGAAAAAGACCCGCAGGACTGAAGGCGGTTTCAAAAGAAATTTGACGATGAGGTCAGGGCCCGGCCCGCACAACACCCGGGCGGATGGCCTTGCCCCGCCTGCCTGGCTACCATCTCCCCCATGAAAACCCAGTACTTCGCCGCCACCTCACTCGACGGATTCCTGGCCACCGAGGACGATTCCCTGGACTGGCTGTTCCCGCTGGGCGACATGCAGGCCACGGGCTACCCGGAGTTCATTGCCGGCGTGGGCGCGCTGGCCATGGGGTCGGCCACCTACGAATGGATGCTGCGCCACGCGGAGACGGTGGCGCAGGAGACCGGGGCGGCGTGGCCCTATACGCAGCCTGCCTGGGTGTTTTCCAGCCGCACGCTGCCTGGTATCCCGGGTGCCGATATCCGGTTTGTCAGCGGTGATGTGCGTGCCGTGCATGCGCAGATGCAGGCTGCGGCCGGTGGGCGCAACCTCTGGATCATGGGAGGAGGGGACCTGGCAGGCCAGTTCTACGACGCGGGCCTGCTGGACGAGATGATCCTGAGCGTGGGCTCGGCCACGCTGGGCCGGGGCAAGCCGCTGTTTCCGCGCCGGGTGCTGCATCCGGTGCTGCGTTTGTTGTCCGTGCGGCAGATTGGCGAGGGCATGGCGGTGCTGCATTACGAGGTGCGCAAGAGCACGAGCTGACAGGCTCCCTGATTCGGTCTGCGCGCCGCTCAGTTCTCCTCCCCGCGCCCAGGCGCCGTCATCCCCGGAATGTATTCATTGGAGATGAAGCTGCGGCAGCGGTGCATGAAGGCTTCCACCACGTGGCGGGGCTTTTGTTCGCGGGCCCAGGCCAGGCCCAGTTTCATGGGGCGGTGGTTGCCGTTCAGGTGCAGGTTGACGATCTTCTTGCCGTCCAGCGCGTGGGAGTTGCGCGGGCGCACGTTGACCAGGGAGTAGCCCACGTCGTTGGCGACCAGGGAGCGCACCACGTCGGGGCTGGCGCTGCGGGCCGCGATCAGGGGCGAGACGCCGGCTTCGCGGAACAGCGACATGAAGTATTCACGGCTCAGGGGCAGGTCCAGCAGGACCATGGGCAGCTGGGCCAGCGCCTCCAGCGTGGTGTAGCGGTGGTTGGCCAGTGGGTTGAGTTCGCTGACGATGACCATGGGCGGCAGCTGGGCCAGCGGCTCGAAGCAGATGTCCGATTCGGCCACCAGCAGGTCGTAGGTGATGGCGACATCGATCTGCGCGGTGCGCAGCTTGTGGATCAGGCCTTCCTGGTGGTCCTCGATCTGGGTGACCGTGGCCTTGGGGTGGGCGCGCGCGAATCCCTGGCACAGCTCGGGGGCGACCATGGCCGCCAGCGTGGTGAAGCAGCCCACGCGCACGGGGCCGCGCACCTGGCTTTGCGCGCTGCTGGCCACGTCGTACAAGGCCATGGCCTGGTCAAGCAGGCCGCGGATCTCCCGCAGGACCTCGGCGCCTGCGGGCGTGACGGACAGGCCTTGCGCATGGTGGCGCACGAACAGCGGCACCTGCAGCTCGGCCTCCACCTGGGTGATGGCCGATGAGATGGACGAGGGCGAGACGTGGATGCGGTTGGCGGCCTCGGCAATGCTGCCGAACTCGCCCGCTGCCACGCAGTATTCCAATTGTCTGAAGGTCAGTCGTGTCAGCACGGTGTGCAAGAGGTGGAGAGGGGGAGGGCGGCCAGGGTGATCCGCCGCGTAGTTGACCAAGCGGCGGACCGCGCTGCAAGAGGCCCTTCCCGCAAGGCGCCTGCATTGTGCGGCGGTCGGGACCCGGCAGCCTTCAGTCGCTGGCGTTGTGACTGCGAAACCATTGCGCCACCGCACCGTCGCCCTGGGCCGGCGCCTGCGTGGCCTTCACGCGGTCCGTCAGGCCGGCGGACTTGCCCACGAAGTCCAGCGGCGCATCCCAGTTGAAATGCCGGTACACGGCCGCCGTCTGGGCGTAGGGCGGGCATTGCGCAAACAGCTGGAAGCTGAGCCGGTGGCCGGCGTGGTCCGAGTCGAGCAGGTCGCGCGCATAGGCCAGCAGCCTGCGGCGGTCGTCGGCCTGCCATTGCGGGCCGAGGGTGTAGAACTTGCGCAGCCAGGGGCCGGTTTCCTCGTTCTCGAAGCTGGCGTGGTCCGGCGTCAGGCAGACCTGGCCGCCGCACAGCTCGCGCACGGTGTTCATCATGTGGTGCAGCTGGCCGGTGGCCAGCGACCTTCCGGTGAACAGCAGCGACTGGTTGGGCATCATCAGCCCGGCCGGGCTGCGCTCGGCCAGCGCGATGGCGGCCGTGAGGTGGGCGTTGATGCCTTCGCGGTAGCAGGCCAGGCCGGCCAGTCTGTCCTGCACGGCCTGCAGCTTCTCCACGCCGGTCTGGCGCGCGTTGTGCAGGGCCGTGCCTATCAGCATGTCGGCCAGCTTCAGGCTGCGCTGCAGGAAGGTGAAGGCCGAATAGCGGTGCAGCGTCTCGCGCAGGAAATGGGCGGCCCGGGTGTGGCGGTAGAACAGCACGTTCTCCCAGGGAACCAGCACGTCGTCGAAGACCACGATGGCATCCACTTCGTCGAAGCGATGGCTCAACGGATGGTCCTGGGCCGATGCGCGGGCGGCCAGGCCCGGGCGGCAGATGAAGCGCAGGCCGGGCGCGCCCAGGTCGCAGATGAAGCCTATGGCGTATTCGGACTGCGCCGCGTCGCCCCAGAGCGCCAGCCCCGGCTTGGTGAAGGCCTGGTTGGCATAGGCGGCAGCGGTCTCGTACTTGGCGCCGCGCACGATGACGCCTGCATCGGTCTCCTTCACCACATGCAGCAGCACGTCGGGGTCCTGGTCCTGCGGCAGGCGCGAGCGGTCGCCCTTGGGGTCGGTGTTGGCCGATACGTGGAACAGGTCGCCCTGCACCACGCGGCGGATGTGGGTGCGGATGTTGGCGGAAAAGCGCGGGTCCAGCTCGTTGAGCACGTCCTGGCCATCGAACAGCGACCACATCTCGCCCACGCTCTCGTCGCCCACGCGCATGACCACGCCGCCCATGTCCTCCAGCAGCAGGTCGGTGGCGCGGCGCTTGTCCCACCAGTCCTGGCGCGTCAGCGGCAGCTTGTGGGCGATGGGGTGGCGCTCGCCGTCGCCTTCGTCGTAGGTGAGCGCGTCGCGCAGCGCGGCCTCGTGCTGCAGGTCGTACATGCGCGCGCGGATGTCCACCAGCGGCTTGAACATGGGGTGGGTGGTCACGTCCTTGACGCGCTCGCCGTTCATCCAGACCCGCCGGCCATCGCGGATGGAGTCGCGGTACTGGCTGCCTGTCCTGATCATCAGCGGCTGGCCCACTTGCCGTCTTTGACCTCGTGCAGCTGCAACTCCACGGGCACCTGCGTCTGGCCGTTGGCGTCGAAGGTCACGGTACCGGTCACGCCGTCGTAGCGTATGGCGCGGATGGCCTTGGCCACGGCCTGCCGGTCCTTGGTGCCTGCCGTCTTGAGCGATTGCAAAAGGATGCCGGTGGCGTCGTAGGCGTACTTGGTGTACGGGCTCTCGGAGTCGGCATAGCCCTTGGCGGCATAGGCGCGGCTCATGGCGTCCAGCCGGGGGTTGGTCTGCGATTTGGGCGTGCCGACGATGGTGCCGTCCGCGGCCGGGCCGGCGATCTGGATCAGCTGCGGATCGAAGATGCCGCTGATGCCCAGCATGGGCTGCTTCATGCCCAGCTCGGCCATCTGCTTGCGCACGATGCCGGCCTCGGTGATCACGCCGCCGAAGTAGACCGCGTCGGGGTTCAGGCTCTTGATCTTGGTGAGGATGGAGCGGAAATCCGTGGTGCCCACGGGGTAGCTTTCCTCGGCCACCACGCTGCCTTTTTCTGCCTTGTAGAAGCTGCCGAACGAGGCCAGGTTGGCGCGCCCGTAGTCGCTGGTGTCGGCAATGATGGCGATCTTTCTTGCGCCCAGGCCCGTAGCGGCCCAGGCGGCCAGTGGCTTGTTCTCGTTGACCAGGGTGGGTGTCACGCGCGTGGTGTTGGCGAAGTTCTGGTCGGTGATCTTGGGGCCGATGGCACCCCAGACGATGAAGGGCATCTGCACGCGGTTGAACACCGGCAGCGTGGCCAGGGCCACGGGGCTGTTCCAGTGGCCGATGGCGCCCACCACGTCGCGGTCGTTGACCAGCTTGAGCGCGGCGGACACGCCGGTCTGCGGGTCGGAGGCATCGTCCAGCACCACGCCCTCCACCTTGAACGGCACGCCGGCCGTGGCATTCCACTGGTCGATGGCCAGCAGGAAGCCGTTCTTCGCGCCCAGGCCCTGCTGTGCGTTGCCGCCGCTGACGGGGCCGATGAAGCCCAGCTTCACGGTGGACTGGGACCAGGCCGCGCCGCAGGCCAGCGTGGCGGCGGCCAGCGCCAGGGCGGATGCGGCAAGGCGCCGGCGCGATGGCAGGCGGGCGGTGGTTGTCGTGAAGGCTTGCATGGTCGATCGGTCCTGTTCAGGTGAAGACGAAGGGCAGCCATGGCGACCCGGGCGGGGGCCGGGGCGGCGGGGCGCCACGGTGCATGGCGGGCTGGCCGGCGCTGTCTGGCAACGCCGCCGGATCAATGTATCGCCGCACCTGCCCGGGACTGGATCGCGTTTTCCGAAGCAGCGCCTCGGCAAAAGCGACGCAGGTTTTGCGCGGTTTCTTGCTTCAATGGCTGCGTGACATGGAGACAAGCGAAGCCCCGCCAACCCGGCCGAACCCGACACAAGAGGAACCCTATCGATGCATGACGCGCTGTTCCAGCAACTCATCAACTGGCTGACCCTGGGCTGCATCTACAGCCTGCTTGCCCTGGGTTTCAGCCTGTTGTTTGGCGTGCTGCAGGTGATTCATTTTTCCCATGGCGACGTGGCCATGGTCGCCCCCTTCATCGCCCTGGCGGCCGTGCAGGCCCTGGCCGCCGCGCTGGGCGGCTCGGCCACCTGGCTGGTGCTGGGCCTGGCCTGCCTGGTGGCCATTGCGGCGGTGGGAGGGCTGGGCGTCGCCCTGGACCGGCTGGTGATCAGCCGCTTTCGCAATGCGCCGGCCATGATGCCGCTGGTGGCCACGGTGGCTCTGGGCATCGTGATCCGCGAGCTGATCCGCCACCTGTACCCGCAGGGCAGCAATCCGCACGCGTTCCCGGCGATTGCGCAGGGGGCCGTTCCCACCCCGTTCGGGCCGCTGCCCCTGATCAGCGTGGTCTCGGTGCTGGTGGCGGTGGCGCTGGTGGGCGTGCTGCTCTATGTGCTGCACCACACGCCCATGGGCATGCGCATACGCGCCGTGTCGCAGGACCGCGAAACCGCGCGGCTGTTCTCCATTGCGCCGGGGCCGGTGTTTCGCAACACCTTCTTCATTGCCTCGGCCACCGGCGCGGTGGGCGGCATCTTCCTGGCCAGCTATGCGGGCGTGGTGCGCTTTGACTTCGGCGTGCAGGCGGGGCTGATCGGCTTTTCCGCCGCGGTGGTCGGCGGCCTGGGGCGGCTCGGGGGCGCCATTGTCGGCAGCCTGCTGATTGCGGCCATCGAGACCATCGTGCAGGGCTATGTGCCCAACGGCACCTCGTACCGGCTGGTGTTCGTGTTCGCCCTGGTGATCCTGGTGCTGATCTTTCGCCCCGCCGGCCTGTTCGGCGTTCAGAAAATGGAGAAGGTGTGATGCAGACAACGACGATACAGGCGCCGCCGCGGGCGGCTCCACGGAGTGCGGGCTCGGCCGCCATCGTGCTGGGCGTGGCCCTGGCGGGCGCCGTGCTGCTGCGCCAGTTCCTGCTGGCCGAAAGCTGGATCACGGTGCTGGCGTTGCTGGCCTGCTTTGCCGTGGCCCTGGTCGCGGTGCAGAAGCGCCCGCTGGTGGAGGACCGCATCGTGGCCGCCTTCGGCCAGTGCAGGCCGCTGGCCGTGGGCACGGGCGTGGTGCTGGCGCTGGTGTTTCCGTGGGTGCTGGGCGGTGACAGCTACGCCATGCACCTGATGATCATCGCCTGCCTGTACGCGGTGCTGGCGCTGGCGCTGAACTTCCAGCTGGGCAGCGCCAACATACCGAACTTCGCCACCGGCGCGTCCTACGGCATCGGCGCCTATGCGTCGGCCCTGCTGGCCATCCACTTCGGCGTGAGCTTCTGGATCTGCCTGCTGGTGGCCGCCGCCGTGGCCACGGTCTTCGGCTTTTTGCTGGGCCTGCCGTCCATGCGCACCCGCGACAGCTACCAGGCGCTGGTGACGATCGCCTTCGGCATCGTCGTGCACCAGCTGCTGATGAACCTGGAGTGGACGGGCGGCGCCAACGGCCTGGTGGGCATTCCTTCGCCCACATTGTTCGGGCATTCGTTCAACGACCCCATCACGCTGTGGGGCCACAGCCTGCCTGGCCAGGCCAACTTCTACTACGTGGCCGTCGCCCTGCTGGGGCTGGCCATCGTCTCGGCGCAGCGCCTGCACAGCTCGCGCGTGGGCCTGGCCTGGAATGCCCTGCGCGACGACGAGATCGCCGCGCGCGCCTGCGGCATCAACGTCACCTGGTTCAAGGTCAAGGCCTTTGCGGTGGACGCCTTCCTGGCGGGCTTCGCGGGCACGGTGTATGCGTTCTATGTGAGCTTCATCTCGCCGGACAACTTCACCTTCCTGGTGTCCGTGACCATCATGACGCTGGTGATCGCAGGCGGCATGGACAACACGCTGGGCGTGATCGTCGGCGCCTTCCTGCTGACCATGCTGCCGGAGAAGCTGCGGGCGTTTTCCGACTACCGCATCCTGTTCTACGGCCTGGTGGTGATCGCCTTCCTCATCATCCGCCCGCGCGGCATCTTCCCCCAACGGGTGCGCAACCATGAGCATTGATTCCCATCCCACCCACCATGCCGCGCCCGCAGGTCCGCTGGTCCTTGAGGGGCGTGGCCTGACCATGCGCTTCGGCGGCCTGACGGCGGTGCAGGGCGTGGACATCCACCTGGCGGCGGGCGAGGTGCTGGGCATCATCGGGCCCAACGGCGCGGGCAAGTCCACCTTGCTGAACCTGCTGACCGGCATCTACCAGCCCACCGAGGGCGAGGTGCTGCTGCAAGGCCGCTCGCTCAAGGGCATGGCCGCGCACGACATCGCGGGCGCCGGCATTGCGCGCACCTTCCAGACCAGCCGGCTGTTCGGCTCGCTGAGCGTGCTGGACAACGTGATCATCGGCATGCACGCGCGCACCCGCTGCGGCGTGCTCACCGCGCTGCTGCGCCCGGCCGTATCGCGCGCCGAGATGAAGCGCTGCGCCGAGCGCGCCTGCGCGCTGCTGCAAAGCGTGTCCAGCGACCTGCACCAGCGCCGCAACGTGCTGGCCAGCAGCCTGCCGCAGGCCGACCGCCGCCGCCTGGAGATTGCGCGCGCCCTGGCCGCCGAGCCCCGCATCGTGCTGCTGGACGAGCCCTCCAGCGGCATGGACGACCGCGACACCGATGCGCTGATCGCCGACATCCAGCGCCTGCGCGAAGGCAATCCGGCGCTGGGCTTCATCATCATCGAGCACGACATGCGGCTCATCGCCACCTTGCCGCACCGCGTGATGGTGCTGGACTACGGACGCAAGATCGGCGACGACAGCTTCGAGGCGGTGCGCCGGCTGCCGCGCGTGCAGGAAGCCTATCTGGGCAGAAAGGCCAGCCATGCTTGAACTGGACTCCATCAGCACGCGCTATGGCGTGGTGAACATGCTCAACCAGGTCTCGCTGCAGGTGCCCGAGCACAGCATCGTCTGCCTGCTGGGCCCCAACGGCGCGGGCAAGACCACCACCTTCAAGGCGATTGCAGGCCTGCTGCCCGTGCACCACGGCGCCATCCGCGTCATGGGCCAGCCGCTGGCGCGCATGCGCACCGAGGACCTGGCCGGCCTGGGCGTGGGCTTCGTGCCCGAAGGGCGGCGCCTGTTTGCCGAGCTGACCGTGCAGGAGAACCTGAAGATCGGCCACGACGCGCTGCGCCCGCAGCAGGGCTTTGCCCAGGCGCTGGAGCGCGTGGTGGCCCTGTTCCCCCGGGTGGGCGAGCGCCTGTCGCAGGCAGCGGGAACCCTGTCCGGCGGCGAGCAGGCCATGGTGGCGCTGGGCCGCGTGCTCATGGGCGAGCCGCGCCTGGTGGTGATGGACGAGCCCACGCTGGGGCTGTCGCCCAAGCTCATCGAGGAGTACTTCGAGACGGTGCAGCGCATCCACAGCCAAGGCATCACCGTGCTGCTCATCGAGCAGAACGCCGAGGCGGCGCTGTCCATTGCCCACACCGGCTATCTGCTGCTCAAGGGCCAGCTGGTGGCCTCGGGCACGGCCAGCGAGCTGCTGGCCAACGATGTGGTGAAGCACCTGTACCTGTAGCGCCGCACGGGCGGCCTTCACCTTCTTCCCTTTTTTGTTGCGGACCACACCAAGGCAGTCGGCACCGCGCCGATGCGGGACGGCCTGCGCCTTTTTTCCTGAGAGACCCACACCATGACAGCTGAAATCCAAACCATCAACACGCTCGTGGTCGGTGCCGGGCAGGCCGGCATCGCGGCCAGCGAACACCTGAGCCAGCTCGGCGTAGAGCACCTGGTGCTGGAGCGCCAGCGCATCGCCCAGGCCTGGCGCACGGGGCGCTGGGACTCGCTGGTGGCCAACGGGCCGGCCTGGCATGACCGCTTTCCGGGCCTGGAGTTCAAGGGCGACCGCGACGGCTTTCCCGGCAAGGACGAGGTGGCCGACTACTTCGAGGACTATGTCCGCCAGATCAAGGCGCCCGTGCGCACCGGCGTGGAGGTCAGGCGGGTCACGCGCAACCAGGGCCGGCCTGGCTTCACGGTGGAAACGTCCGAGGGCGTGATCGAGGCCCGCAACGTGATCGCGGCCACGGGGCCGTTCCAGGTGCCGGTGATCCCGCCGATAGCGCCGGCTGCGCCGGCTGCGCCCGCCGATGGCGGCCTGCTGCAGATCCATTCCGCGCACTACCACCGCCCCGCGCAGCTGCCCGAAGGCGCCGTGCTGGTGGTGGGCGCAGGCTCCTCGGGCGTGCAGATCGCCGATGAACTGCAGCGCGCGGGCCGCAAGGTGTTTCTCTCGGTAGGCGCCCATGACCGGCCGCCGCGCGCCTACCGCGGCCGTGATTTCTGCTGGTGGCTGGGCGTGCTGGGCGAATGGGATGCGGCCATTGCCAAGCCCGGCCGCGAGCATGTGACCATTGCCGTCAGCGGCGCGCGCGGCGGCCATACCGTGGACTTTCGCGCGCTGGGCCACCAGGGCATCACCCTGGTGGGGCTGACCGAGTCCTTCGCCGATGGCCGGGTGCGCTTCAGGGACGACCTGGCCGAGAACATCGCCAACGGCGACGCCAACTACCTGGCCATGCTCGATGCGGCCGACGACTACATCCGCCGCAACGGCCTGGACCTGCCCGAGGAGCCCGAGGCGCGCAGGCGCCTGCCCGATCCGGAGTGCGTGCGCCAGCCCCTGCGCGAACTCGACCTGGCCGCCGCAGGCATCACCTCCATCATCTGGGCCACGGGCTACAGGGTGGACTTCAGCTGGCTGCAGGTGGACAGCTTCGAGCCCGGTGGCAAGCCGCGCCACCACCGCGGCGTGGGCCACGAGCCCGGCATCTACTTCCTGGGCCTGCCCTGGCTGTCGCGCCGTGGCTCGTCCTTCATCTGGGGCGTGTGGCATGACGCCAAGTTCGTGGCCGACCACATCGCCAAGCAGCGCCGCTACAGCGACTACGACGCCGCTGCCCGCTGCCCGCTGCCCGCAGCCGGTAGCAGGTAGCAGGTAGCAGGTAGCAGGTAGCGCGCTCTGAGACACCTTCCCATCCACCCCCTGCAGGAGCCAGACCATGCCCACCCATACCCGCATCCGCATGTTCAACACCAAGGACACCTATCCCAACCAATCGCTGGACAACGACCTGTGCCAGGCCGTGCGCGCCGGCAACACCGTCTATGTGCGCGGCCAGATCGGCACCGATTTCGAGGGCAATCTGGTCGGCCTGGGCGATCCGCAAAAGCAGGCCGAGCAGGCCATGAAGAACGTCAAGCAGCTGCTGGAGGAAGCGGGCAGCGACCTGTCGCACATCGTCAAGACCACCACCTACATCATCGACCCGCGCTACCGCGAGCCCGTCTACCGGGAAGTGGGCAAGTGGCTCAAGGGCGTGTTTCCCATCTCCACGGGGCTGTGCATCTCGGCCCTGGGGCAGCCGCAGTGGCTGATGGAGATCGATGTGATCGCGGTCATCCCCGATGACTGGCAGCCGCCGGCCAGCGCCTGAGCGTCAACCCCAGCAAGCACCTGGTACAGCCGTATCGGCAGGAGGAAGAAACCATGACTTTTTCGATTGTGGGGCGCTGCGAGCGCACCGGGCAGCTGGGCGTGGCCATCAGCTCGTCCAGCATTGCGGTGGGCGCGCGCTGCCCCTGGGTGCGCGCGGGCGTGGGCGTGGTGTCCACGCAGAACATCACGCTGCCCGCCCTGGGCCCGCGCGTGCTGGACCTGCTGGAGCAGGGCGCCGACCCCCAGGCCGCGCTGCGCCAGGCGCTGGACGACGGCAGCTGGCCCCAGTACCGCCAGGTCACCGTGGTGGACGCACAGGGCCGCATCGGCGTCTTCAGCGGCAGCCAGGCCCTGGGCATCTTCACCAGCGCCGTGGGGCGGCAGTGCGTGGCGGCCGGCAACCTGCTGGCCAGCGAACGCACCATCGAGGCCATGGTGCCGGCCTTCGAGCGCAGCGCCGACCTGCCGCTGGCCGAGCGCCTGCTGGCCGCCATGCAGGCCGCCATGGCCGCAGGCGGCGAGGCCGGGCCCGTGCATTCGGCCGCGCTCAAGGTGGCGGGCGAGCACAGCTGGCCCATGGCGGACCTGCGCGTGGACTGGTCGGAGCACGATCCCATCGGCGCGCTGCAAGGCCTCTGGGCCGCCTACGCGCCGCAGATGCAGGACTACCAGACGCGCGCCATCGATCCCACGGCCGCGCCCAGCTACGGGGTGCCCGGCGATGAGTGAGGCGGCCGGGTAGCTGACACATCGCCTTGCCCGGGCGCACGGGCGTGTCGCGGCACTGGCATGGCGCTCACTTGGCGTCCGAAATCACGGGGGTATCGGGCGTCCAGCACGTGGTGCGATTGCGGCCATTGCGCTTGGAGAAGTACATGGCGGCGTCGGCCCGCTCCAGGCAGCGCTCGACCGATGCCTCGCCCTCGTCCATGAGGCATACGCCCAGGCTCACGGTGAAGCGGATCGGGCTGTCCTGGCCCTGTACGGACACGGCCAGCGCCGCCACGGCCTCACGCAGGTTCTCCGCGCGCCGCAGTGCGGTCGGGGCGTCCACGTCCGTCAGCAGGACGGCGAATTCCTCGCCGCCCAGGCGGCCCAGCATGTCGCCCTGGCGCAGCTCCTTGGACACGGCGATCACCAGATGCCTGAGCACCTCGTCGCCCACGCCATGGCCGAAGCTGTCGTTGACGCGCTTGAAATGGTCGATATCCAGCATGATCAGTGCCGACGGATGGCTCAGTCCCAGGCGCAGGTGCTCCAGCTCCGACTCCATGCGCGTGATGAAGGCCCGCCGGTTGCTGGCACCCGTGAGCGCATCGGTCAATGCCAGGGCTTCGAGCTGCGTTTCGCGCCTCTTGTAGTCCGTCACGTCGTGGAATACCCAGCAGTAGCCAAGCAGCCGCTCCTGCCTGCGAAGCGGCAGCAGCTCCGTTTCTATATGGCGGCCGTTGGACAGGGCAAAGATCGTTCGTTGCGACAGGGCGCCTGCCCCCGGTTGCGGTGCAGGTTGCAAGGCCCTTGCCATGGCCGGGGGCAAATAGGACCGCAATGTCTGCAGGCTTTTTCCCACAAGGTCCGCGGCGGACAGCGGCAGCTCGAACAGGTCCACCAGCATTGCGTTGCTGGCCCTGATGCACTGCCCCGCATCGTCGGTCACCAGGATGCCCGCCGGAAATTTCTCGATGATGGCCTCCAGCCGCTGCTGGACCTCGTGCAATGCGCTCTCCGCCTGATGGCGGGCATCTACGTCGAACAGTGTCCAGATCACGTTGCCCTGGGGGTCTTCGGGGTCCAGCAGTGCGCCCTGCATGTCGAACCAGCGCATGTGGCCGCCCTTGACCTTCAGTGCCCACTCGGTACGCACCGTGCCCTTCAGGCTCAGGCGCTCGTACAGCGATGCGAAGCTGTGGAAGCTGTCGCTGGACGGATGCAGTTGCTGGAATGAGCACTGCGGCTCCAGTGCGCCCGCCGCAAGGCCGAAGCACTCGGCTGCCCGGGCATTGGCGTAGACGATGCTGCGGCGATGGCTGGCGACAAGCACCAGGGCGCTTCCGCGCTCCAGCAGGGCGCCCACCATGTGGGTCTGCTCCACCCGTTCCTGGATATCGGTGTGCATTCCGAGCATGCGCAGTGCCTTGTTGTCGGCATCGCGCAGGGTGACTTCCCCGCGCGATTCGATCCATCGCCAGGAGCCATCGGCCTGCCTTATGCGCATCTCGACACGGAATGGGTCGCCGTGTTCGAGGTGGCGCCTGAGCCGTTCCTGGACGCGAGGCTGGTCCAGTGGGTGCAGCAGATGCATGAAGCCGGCCACGGTGAACGAACCGAGTGCCTGATCCGGCATGCCCAGCATCTGGTAGCAGCGGGCATCCCACAGCACCTGGTCCTGTTCGCGGTCCCACTGCCAAAGTCCGTCACGCACGGCGCCGATGGTCAGCCGCAGACGCTCCTCGCTCTCGTGAAGCGCCTTGCGCAGGCTTTCGTCCTGGGTGACATCGAGGATGTAGCCATGCCAGAGCACGGTTGCGTCTTCGGTGCGTTGCGGGCGTGCATGGCCCTGCAGCCAGCGCACGGAGCCATCGGCGGACTGTACGCGGTACTTGCAGGCCCAGTCCCCATGGCTGCGCATCGCTTCGTCGATGGACCGCCTGAGCGCGGAGATATCTTCCGGATGAACCCGCTGTGCCAGGTCCTGCAAGGCAGTGTCTGCCGTATCCGCATCGATGCAGTGCATGGCATAAAAGCCGGGGTTGGCAAACGACAGAGCGTAGTGGCCG
The DNA here is from genome assembly GCF_000632165.1 of Delftia sp. RIT313. Lineage (NCBI taxonomy): Bacteria > Pseudomonadati > Pseudomonadota > Betaproteobacteria > Burkholderiales > Comamonadaceae > Delftia > Delftia sp. RIT313. The sequence continues at coordinate 45,192 of NZ_JFYT01000034.1, forward strand.
GCAGGGTCCCAGCTGTACTGGAACAGGCCGCCCGGCACTTCCTCGGACAGGAGATGAAAGCGCTCTTCGGACTGGACCCGCTGGTCCTCCTCCCGCCAGCGCTGGAACGCCAGCCAGGCCGTCAGCATCCCGCCCAGAAAAATCAGCAGCGTGCCTATGCCGTTGCGCCACAGGCTCTGCCGTATGGTCTCGTTGAGCGGGCCGAACACGGCCTCGTGGTCCAGCCCCGTGCTCACCAGTATCGGAAAGCCGCTCACGCGGCTCCAGGCATACATGCGCTGTATTCCGTCGGTGCTCGCCAGCGCCTCGTAGGTGCCATGCGTGGCGTCGGGGGCAAACAGCGCCACCCGCTTCGCGGGCAGCTGGCGCCCGAGCACCCGATCCTGGTTCTGCGAGCGTGCAAGATAGGTGCCGTCCTCGCGCAGCAGCAAGATCACGTCGCGCGGGCTGTCGAAGATGGCCTGCAGCTGCCGCGACAGGTACTGCGGCGACAGCGACACCACCAGCACGCCCGCAAACGCGCCACGGTGGTGCAGGGCGCGGCTCAGCTGGATACCCCATTGCCCGGAAACCCGTCCCTGTACCGGACGGCCAATGAAGGTTCCCTGCGTCAGGCCCTTCAGATGCGCCTGGAAATGTTCGCGGTCGAAAATGGACACGCTCTGCGCAGGCGGCTCCGAGGCTGCCAGGCTCGAATACACCACCTGGCCGTTCGCATCGGCCACGGCCACCTGGACGATGGTGCCGGGCGGATAGGCCTCCTGGACGCTGGCGACGGCCCGCCCGAACGCCTCGGAGTCACCCGACTCGTAGTCCTGGGCCAGGTCCCGCAGGGAATAGTTCAGGCCCGACAGCATGGTCCCGGCCTGCGCGGAAACCGCCTGGGACATCTGCGAGACGCGCAGCCATGCCTGATCCTGTGTGTAGCGCTGCATGTACTGGTGGCTGGCCAGCAACGCGGCCCAGTACAGCCCCGCTGCGAGCGCCATCAAGCAGACGCCTGCAATGACGGCCAACGATGTTCTTGCGTGCGAGCGCGAGGAAAGGGCGGGACGATGGATAGCGGTGGAACGAGAAGACATGCAACGCAGCGAGACAAGAAAAGAGATCTGCAACGCCAGCTGTCAACCGCAATGGCCCACCGATACAGCGCCCCGCACGCCACAGCGCTCGAGACGCAGGTCCTGCCTGCCGGTGGGCCAGAGCAACCGATATGACTCTGTGAATACGTCGCTCTATAAGCATGCTAACTCAGATAGGGGCCCGCGCGATAGCCAGCAAGGCAGGGCAGGGGCCTGCAGGCTGCAGCAGCCGGCGCGCAGCCTATCTGCGCGTCCCGGATGTCTGGGGTGTCTTGGGTGTCTTGGGCGCCGCGGTCCTGGCAGCGTCCGGGGCCTGCCCGGATTGCGCCTGCGGAAACACCCGCGCGCACAGGAAGTCCACCAGCGCCCGCAGCTTGGGCGAGGGGTGCTTGCTGGCGGGCCACAGCACGTGGAAGACATTGGTGTGCTCCATGCAGTCCGCCAGCACGGGTTGCAGCCGGCCGTCGGCCAGCTGCTCGCGGATGGAGAACTCCGGCAGGTAGGCGATGCCCAGGCCCTGCAGCGCAAAGCACAGCCGGGTTTCGATGTTGTTGCAGATCATGGAGGTGGGCAGCTGCAGTTCGGGCGCGCCCGCTGCGCGCCGCAGCACCCAGGGCTCCAGCTTGCCGCTGTGGGGGTAGCGGTAGTGCAGGCAGCTGTGCTCCAGCAGATCCTCGGGCACCCGGGGCGTGCCGCGCTGCGCCAGGTAGTCGGGCGAGGCCACCAGCAGGTAGCGGAAGTCGCCCAGCCGGCGCGCGGACAGGCGTGAGTCGGCGGGTGCGCCCGTGCGCACCACGGCGTCGAAGCCGTCCTCGATCACATCCACCAGCTGGTCGGTGAAGTCCAGGTCCAGTTCGATCTCGGGATAGGCGCGCATGAACTCGCCCAGCACCGGCAGCACCAGCGAACTGACCAGGGGCAGGCTGACCCGCAGCCGGCCGCGCGGCGCGGTGCTGGCCTGCGACAGCTCCAGCTGCGCGGCCTCGATCTCGGCCAGGATGCGCCGGCTGCGTTCCAGGAACAGCGCGCCCTCGGCCGTCAGCGTGATGCTGCGCGTGCTGCGGTGGAACAGGCGCACGCCCAGCCGGTCCTCCAGCCTTGCCACGCTCTTGCCGATGGCCGATGCCGATACGCCCAGCAGCCGGCCGGCCGCCACGAAACTGCGGGTCTCGGCGACCTGCACGAACACCACGAAACCGTTCAGGCTGTCCAAACGCCGCTCCTTCATTGCGGACATCCAGTTCCGCGCAAACCGGAAATCTACCCCACTTTTTCTTTAATCGCGGGCTTTCTATCGTCAGGACCCTGTTCATTGATCCCGGGAATTCCCATGACGATTGCTCTTTCTGCGGCATCTGCTGAACCCGCTGCGCTGCCTGCAGCCCCGTTGAACTCGCCCCTGTCCGACCGCATCCAGGCCGTGGTCCGGCAGGCGCTTGAGGCGCAGCGCCTGGTCGGCGCCGTGGTGCTGGTGGCGCGTGGCGGCGCGCTGGTCCACCGCCAGGCCGCGGGCTGGGCCGACCGCGAGCGCGGGCTGCCCATGGCCGTGGATGCGGTGTTTCGCCTGGCCTCGGCCAGCAAGCCCATCGTCTCGGCTGCCGCGCTGGTGCTGGTGGCGCGGGGACTGCTGGCGCTGGACGAGGGTGTGGAGCGCTGGCTGCCCCGGTTCCGCCCCCGGCTGGCCGATGGCGGGCCCGCCCGCATCACCGTACGCCAGCTTCTCAGCCACACGGCGGGGCTGGGCTACCGCTTCTTCGAGGCCGATGCACAGGGCCCCTATGCGCGCGCTGGCGTATCGGACGGCATGGACCGGCAGGCCATCGGCCTGGCAGAGAACCTGGAGCGCATCGCCGGCGTGCCGCTTCTGTACGCGCCGGGCACGGCCTGGGGCTACTCGCTGGCCACCGATGTGCTGGGCGCCCTCATTGAACAGGTGCACGGCAGGCCGCTGGACCAGGCCGTGCGCGAGCTGGTGACCGGGCCGCTGGGCATGACCGATACCGGCTTTGCCGTCACCGATGCGCTGGCCGCGCAGCGCGTGGCCACGGCCTATGTCAGCGATGTGCCGCAGCCCCATCCGCTGGCCGAGGGCGAGACAGTGTCGCCCTTCGAGGGGAGCATCGGCATTGCCTTCAGCCCTTCGCGCATCTTTGACGCCCAGGCCTTTGCCTCCGGCGGCGCCGGCATGGCGGGGACGGCAGGCGATTTTCTGCGGCTGCTGGAAGCCCTGCGCCAGGGCGGCAACACCCTGCTGCCCGACGCCCTGGTCGCCGAGATGGCGCGGGACCAGACCGACGGGCTGGCCTTGCCCAATGCGCCGGGCTTCGGCTTTGGCCTGGGCTTTTCCGTGCTGCGCGATGCGGCGCAGGCGGCATCGCCGGAGTCGGTGGGCACCTGGCGCTGGGGCGGGGCCTATGGGCATTCCTGGTTCGTGGACCGGGCGCAGGAACTCAGCGTCGTGGCCTTCACCAACACCTTGTACGAGGGCATGTCGGGGCGCTTCGTCAACGATTTGCGCGACGCGGTCTACGGGGTTTGTGAGGTCCACGGGGCTTCGGGAGAGCCGCAATGACCGGAACACGCCAGGACCGCCTGCCCGTTGCCTCCCTGCTGGCACTGGCCATGGCGGCCTTCATCACCATATTGACCGAGGCGCTGCCGGCGGGCCTGCTGCCGCAGATGGCCCAGGGCCTGGCCGTGACCGAGGCCTGGGTGGGCCAGACCGTCACCCTCTACGCCATAGGTTCCCTGGTGGCCGCCATACCGCTGACGGCCGCCACGCAGGGCATGCGCCGCCGCCCCCTGCTGCTGGCGGCGATCGCGGGCTTTGTCGTCGCCAACACGGTCACGGCCTTGTCCACGCACTTTGCGCTGACCCTGGTGGCGCGCTTTCTGGCGGGGGTCTCGGCCGGGCTGCTTTGGGCGCTGCTGGCCGGCTACGCGGCACGCATGGTGCCCGGCCATCTCAAGGGCCGCGCCATCGCCATTGCCATGGTGGGCACGCCGCTGGCGCTGTCGCTGGGCGTGCCGGCCGGCACCGTGCTGGGCCAACTGGTGGGCTGGCGGCTGTGCTTCGGCCTCATGAGCGTGCTGGCGCTGGCGCTCATGGTCTGGGTGCGCGCCCGCCTGCCCGACTTCGCGGGGCAGGCGGCAGGCCGCCACCTGCCGCTGCGGCGCGTGTTCACCCTGGCGGGCATGCGCCCCGTGCTGTTCGTGGTGCTGGCCTTCGTGCTGGCGCACAACATTCTCTACACCTACATCGCGCCCTTCCTGGCGGTGGCGGGCATGGCCGCGCGCACGGACCTGGTGCTGCTGGTGTTCGGCGCCACCTCCGTGCTGGGCATCTGGATCACCGGCGTGCTGATCGACCGCCACCTGCGTGCGCTCACGCTGGCCAGCATTGCGCTGTTCGCCTTGTCCACGCTGATGCTGGGCGTGGCCGCAGATGCGCCGGCCCTGGTGTATGCGGCGGTGGCCGTCTGGGGCCTGGCCTTTGGCGGCGCCGCCACGCTGCTGCAGACCGCCATTGCCCACACGGCGGGCGAGGCCGCCGACGTGGCGCAGTCCATGCTGGTCACGGCCTGGAACATGGCGATTGCCGGGGGCGGCATCGTGGGCGGCCTGCTGCTGGCGCGCATGGGCGTGGGCGCCTTCACGCCCGTGCTGCTGGCGCTGCTGGGCGCATCGCTGGCCGTGGTGTGGGCGGCCAGGCGGCATGGGTTTCCTGCGGTGTGCAGGTAGGGCAGACCGGTCATCCGAGTTTCAGTGCCGAGGGCCGCGTGAGGATCTCGGGCCGCAGGATGGTGTCCAGCTGCGTTTTGCTCAGCAGGCCCCGGGCCAGCACGATGTCGTAGACGCTGCCGCCGCTGGCATGGGCTTGCTGGGCCACGGAAGTGGCATTGGCGTAGCCGATGTAGGGGTTGAGCGCGGTCACGATGCCGATGGAGTTCTCCACCGCCGCGCGCAGGTGTTCGCGGTTGGCGGTGATGCCCTGCACGCAGCGCTCGGCCAGCGTCAGGCAGCCGTTGCGCAGGTGGCTCACGCTTTTGAAGATGCTGTGGGCGATGATGGGCTCGAAGGCATTGAGCTGCAGCTGCCCGGCCTCGGCCGCGAAGCTGACGGTGATGTCGTTGCCGATGACCTCGAAGGCGATCTGGTTCACCACCTCGGGGATCACGGGGTTGACCTTGCCCGGCATGATGCTCGATCCCGCCTGCATGGCCGGCAGGTTGATCTCGCCCAGGCCTGCACGCGGGCCGCTGGACAGCAGCCGCAGGTCGTTGCAGGTCTTGGACAGCTTGACGGCCACGCGCTTGAGCACGCCCGACAACTGCACGAAGGAGCCGCAGTCCTGGGTGGCCTCGATCAGGTTGGGCGCGGTCTGCAGCGCAATGCCGGTGATCTCCTGCAGGTGCTTGAGCACCAGGGGCGCGTAGTCGGGATGGGCGGTGATGCCCGTGCCTATGGCGGTGGCGCCCATGTTGATCTCGCAGATCAGCAGCACGGCCTCGCGCAGCCGCGCCTGGTCCTCCTCGATCATCACGGCATAGGTGCTGAATTCCTGGCCCAGCGTCATGGGCACGGCATCCTGCAGCTGGGTGCGGCCCATTTTCAGCACATCCCGGAACTCCTCGGCCTTTTGCGCGAAGGCCAGGCGCAGCGTGTCCATGGCGTCGATCAGCCCGTGGATGCCGAACCAGGTGGCGATCTTGAGCGCGGTGGGGTAGACGTCGTTGGTGCTCTGGCCGATGTTCACCTGCTCGTTGGGATGCAGGTACCGGTACTCGCCCTTGTGGTGGCCCAGCAGCTCCAGCGCGCGGTTGGCGATGACCTCGTTGGCGTTCATGTTGGTCGAGGTGCCGGCGCCGCCCTGGATCACGTCCACCACGAACTGCTCGTGCAGCCGCCCGCTCTGCAGCTCCTGGCAGGCGCTCACGATGGCATCGCAGCGCCGCTGGTCCAGCAGGCCCAGCTCATGGTTGGTCAGGGCCGCCGCCTGCTTGATGCTGGCCAGGGCGCGGATCAGTTCGGGGTAGATGGAGATGGGCGTGCCAGTGATGCCGAAGTTCTCCCGGGCGCGCAGGGTGTGCACGCCGTAGTAGGCGTCGGCGGGAACCTCGCGGTCCCCCAGCAGGTCGTGTTCGATGCGGACGGATGGATCGGTGCTCATGCTTGTGTCTCCAGTTATTCGGACTTGACGATCAACGGACCCAGGCCTTCCTGAACGGCCTGCTCCTGTTCCACGCGGCCGGGTTTCGGGCGGCCCCAGTGGAGCTTTTGCGCCAGCATGCCCAGGGCGACCAATGCACCGCCCAGCACGCTGGTGTAGAGCACTTCCTTGCGGTAGGTGCCCTCGGCCACCATGACCACCATGGAGGCGACGATGAAGAAGATGGTGGCGTAGGTCAGCGCCGGGAAGCACCACATCTTCAGGCGGATGGGCGTGCCGCTGGCTTCGAGCTTGCGGCGCATGTGCAACTGCGACACGGCGATGCACAGGTACACCAGCAGCGCGATGGAGCCGGTCGCGGCCATGAGCACATCGAACACGTCCATCTGGCCGGTGGCGGTGAGGGCGACCGTCAGCAGGGCCAGGGCGCTGGAGGCGATGACGGCCATGTAGGGCGCGCTGGTGCTGCGGCCCAGGGTCGTGAACATTTTGGGGGCGTCGCCGCGGCGCGCCAGCGAGAACAGCATGCGGCTGGAGGTGTAGAGCGCCGAGTTGAAGCAACTGCACACGGAAGTCAGCACCACGAAGTTGACGATCTGGCCGGCGAAGGGAATGCCCAGGTGCTTGAGCGCGACGGCATAGGTGCCCTCGGTGGAGAGGATCAGGCCCGGGGTGTCGTACGGAATCAGGCAGACCACGATGAAGATGGAGCCCACGTAGAACAGCGAAATGCGCCAGACCACGGACCGGGTGGTCCGCACGATTTCCTTGCCCGGGTCCTGGGATTCGGCCGCCGCCACGGTGACGATCTCGGCACCGATGAAGGCGAACATCGCGCCCAGCAGCGCCACCACCACGGCGCCGGGGCCGTTGGGCATGAAGCCCTTGCTGGTCAGGTACGCCATGCCTGCGACATCGCCCGCAGGCCAGAGCCTGGCGATGGCCAGCGCTCCGATGGCGATGAACAGCACAATGGCCACGACCTTGATCAGAGCGAACCAGAACTCGAACTCGCCATAGTTGTGCACCGGCAGGAAGTTGACGGCCATCAGGCCGAAGACCACCACCAGCATGTAGCCCCAGATGGGAACGGCCGGCATCCAGGCGTTGAGGATGGCCCCGGCCACATAGGCCTCCCAGCCCATCAGCAGTGTCCAGAAGCACCAGTACAGCCAGCCGATCGTGAAGCCGGCCCAGCGCCCGATGGCGCGGTCTGCGTAGGTGGAGAACGAGCCGCTGTCAGGCTGCGCCACGGCCATCTCGCCCAGCATGCGCATGACCAGCACCACCAGGATGCCCCCGCCCATGTACGCCAGGATGGCCGCGGGGCCGGCACTGGCAATCACCTTGCCGGAGCCGACGAACAGCGCACCGCCGATCACCCCCGCAATGGATAGCATGGTGAGGTGCCGCGGCTTCAGCCCACCTTCAAGTTGCTGACTCATTTCCTGTCTCCTTGTATTTGCTGTTGCAAAGTGGGCGCGACCCGCGTGCTGCGTGCCTTGCGCAGAGCAAGGCCGGGCGAGGCGCCATCCGGCGCGCAATGGGTGCAGGTGCAGGAAGCAACCGCCTCAACGGGGTTGGGCGGCCAGGGTCTCGATGAGGGTCTGCAGCTGGGCGCTCATCGGCAGGTCCAGGCTGGTGCCCGAAGGCAGGCGGCGCAGGAACCAGCGCCTGTACTGGCGCTCGATCTCGCCGTCCTCGGCCAGCGCCTGGAAGCTGCTCCTCACCACCTGGGCCAGCTGGGGGTCGTCCTTGCGGAACATGATGGCGTAGGGGTCGTAGGAGAGGTAGTCGCCCACCACCTGGAACCTGGCGCCCGGGCTCGCGCCCGTGCTCGCGCCCGTGCCGCCGTTGCCCTCCGCCTTGCCGGCGTTCTCCGCGATCAGGCCGTACAGCAGAACGTCGTCGGTGGCGAAGGCGTCGGACTGGCCGCCGGCCACCTGGGCAAAGCCCTGGGAGTGGTCGGGCACCACCTGCAGCTGCATGCCCAGGTGGAACTTGCGGTCCAGGTCGCGCATGGCTTTTTCATTGGTGGTGCCGGCCGTCACCGCCACCTTCTTGCTGGCCAGGTCGCGCAAGGAGCGGATCTGCGTGTCCTGCCGGACCATGACCTTGGTGCCGGCCACGAACATGATGGGCGAGAAGGCCACGCGCTTTTGGCGCTCCAGATTGCTGGTGGTGGAGCCGCATTCCAGGTCCACCTGGCCGCTGGCCACGGCGTCCACGCGGTTGTCGGCCGTGACGGGCACCCAGCGGATGGCCAGGCTCCTGTTGACCGCATCCTCGATGCTGGTCACCAGCGCCTTGCACAGCTCGATGGAGTAGCCGATGGGCTCGTTGCGCGCGTTCAGGTAGGAAAACGGCACCGAGGCCTGGCGGTAGCCCAGCGCAATGGAGCCGCTGGCGCGCACCTTGGCCAGCGTGCCGCTGAGGGTGGTGGGCGCGCGGCTGGCGGCGGTGCGCTCTGGCGTGTCGGCTTCCTGGGCGCCGGCCGTGGCGGCCAGCAGCGCAAGGGCCGCCACGCCCGCTGCCGCTGCCACCCGCGCCGGCCCCGGCAGCGCCCATGGCTGCCCGGGCCGTGATCTGGGTTCGGGTTTCATGGCGTGTTCCTTGTGCGGGTTGTCAGGAATGGACCGGGGAGGCGGGATGGGCCAGCGTGGCCTTGACCTCCGAATCCAGCCGTGCGGCGTTGGCGGCGGCTTCGGTCTCGGGCAGCAGGTCGCCCTCCCACTTGGCGACGACGGCGGTGGCGATGGAGTTGCCCACGGCGTTGGTGGCCGATCGGCCCATGTCCAGGAAGGTGTCCACGCCCAGGATGAGCAGCAGGCCGGCCTCGGGGATGTTGAACTGGTTGAGCGTGGCGGCGATCACCACCAGTGAGGCGCGCGGCACGCCGGCCATGCCCTTGGAGGTCAGCATCAGGATCAGCAGCATGGTGATCTGCGTGCCCAGCGACAGGTGGATGTCGTAGGCCTGGGCGATGAACAGCACGGCGAAGGTGCAGTACATCATGGAGCCGTCGAGGTTGAACGAGTAGCCCATGGGCATCACGAAGCTGGAGATCTTGCGCTTGACGCCGAAGCGGTCCAGCGCGTCCAGGATCTTGGGGTAGGCGGCCTCGGAGCTGGCGGTGGCGAACGAGAGCATGAAGGCCTCCTTGATCAGCACCAGCAGCCTGAAGATGCGCGGGCCCAGGAACAGGAAACCGGCGATCACCAGCACGCCCCACAGCAGAAACAGGCCCAGGTAGAAGTCCCCCATGAAGACGGCGAACTTCAGCAGGATCTCCAGGCCGTTGACCGACACGGTGGCCGCCATGGCCGCCAGCACGGCCAGCGGCGCGAGCTTCATCACATAGCCGGTGATCTTGAGCATGACGTGGGACAGCTCGTCGATGGCGGCCACCAGCGTCCTGCCCTTTTCACCGAGCGCGGCCAGGGCCACGCCGAAGAACATGGAGAACACCACGATCTGCAGGATCTCGTTGTTGGCCATGGCCTCGGCAAAGGACTTGGGCACCAGGTGGCTGACGAAGTCCTTGAGCGTGAACTTGGCGGTGGCGAGGTTGGCCGAAGCGCCGATGTCCGGCAGCGGCAGCCCCAGGTTGTGCCCCGGCTGCAGCAGGTTGGCCAGGACCAGGCCCATGACCAGCGACACCAGCGAGGCGGTGACGAACCAGCCCATGGCCTTGAGGAACACCCGGCCCACCGAGGCCGCGTCGCCCATGTGCGCGATGCCCACCACCAGCGTGGAGAACACCAGCGGGCCGATCAGCATCTTGATCAGCCGCAGGAACACGTCCGACATGATGGAGATGTAGCCCGCGATCTGCGCGGCCGCCTTCTTGTCGGGGAAGTTGATGAACACCATGTAGCCGATCACGATGCCCAGCACCATGGCAACCAGAATCCAGATGGCGGGCGGAAGTCTTCTTGTCATTTCCATGTCTCCTTCGGAACCTGTGGGGAATGCCTGGACGGCGGTGCGTGGCACCTTGTCCCGGGCGTCGGATGCAAGCGCTGAATGCAGGCGCGGGATGCCGGGCGGGGCGCTCAGGGGCCCTGGCTCAGGTAGGCGATCTCCCGGTGGCCCTCTTCGAAGGCCGCCAGGGTCTGCGGCCAGGCCTGGCCGGGCCAGGACAGTTCGAGCCGTCCCGACCGAGGGGCGTAGGCCGCCGTGTACAGCGTGCCGTAGCCGCGCCGCCAGGCGGGCTGGTACAGGGGCTCGCGCAGCAGCGCGGCCTGGGCGTCACGGGCCGGCGTGCCGGCATCGATCTGCTGCTGCAGGGCGGCCAGCCGCTCGCAGGCGCTGGTGGCGCGTGCATGCTCGGGCCATTCCACCGTGTGCTGGAAGTTGGTCACGGCCCGGCGCCGGGTCACTTCCACGGGGCGGTCGGGGTTCAGGAACACCGTGGCCCATTCGCCCTGGGCGTCCAGCAGCGTGACGCTGTAGCACATGTGCACGGGCACGCGCTGCAGGATGGCAACGGCCGATGCGGTGTCGCGAGCGATCTCCAGCACATAGCGCAGCACCAGCGGAATGCCGAAGCCGTCGCCATGGGCCGTGCGGCCGCCGAAGGACAGCGAGGCGGCCAGGCCCGACTCGTTCATGCCGTCCAGCGCGCCCCACAGGCAGTCGCCCATGGCTGCCACGCGCTGCCCGCTCCAGCGCGTGGCCAGCCAGTGGCCCTCCAGCAGCGCGGGCGCGAAGTCGTAGTTGCGCAGCAGCATGGGTTCCTGCTGGCCGGCCGCATCGAGCCAGACGGCCTGGGAGCAGCCGGTGATGTAGGGCGGCGGGCACCACAGCGACAGGAAGCGCGCCTCGATGTCGCCGCCGCCGGCCAGCTCCACCAGCCGCTCCCAGGTGGGCACCAGCTCCGGCATGTGCTGGCGCAGGGCGCGGCGGCACTCCAGGAAGCCGGCGCGTGCCACGGCGCCCTGGCGCAGGAACCAGGCGCGGTAGTAGGGCCAGGCCTGCTCGCACAGGGCCTGCCATTTCCGGCCGGGCAGGTCTTCGGCGATGGCCTGGAAGCGGATGCGGGTAGGCAGGGGCATGGGAGGCCTTCAGAGGATCTTGAACGAGCCCGGCGCCGGCGCTGCGCCGGGCTGGGTGGCCAGGATGGGCTTGCCCGCGTAGTAGTTCTTGATGCCGCGTATCCAGTCGCGCGCCCGGATGTTGAGCTTGAAGTTGTCGTCCATCGAGCGGCCGCGCGTGATCAGGATGCCCAGGTCGGCGCCCTCGTAGCGGTAGTCGCCGGGGCCGGTGATGCGCAGGAAGAAGGCCTCGCGCTCGGTGTCTATGGCCTTGCGGTTGTAGTCGAAGCGCTGGTAGGCCACGCTGCCGTCCTCGCCCATGCGGTAGATGCCGGTGGCCGGAGCATGCGTGACCTGGTCGATGCGGTCCTCGTTGAACTTGAGCACCACCTGAGACCAGGAGTCGATGAAATGCGGCTGGGCCCAGCGCTCGTTGATCTCCTTGACGTTCAGGTCGAACGGCACGCCCGAGAATTCGAGCAGGTGGAACAGGAACAGCGGCGCATCGGCGTAGGCGAAGGCGGCATGGTTGGTCATGGGGCTGGCGCCGCAGATGCGCGGGTTCAGCTCGCCCAGGTAGACCTCGCCGGTGTCGGTGTCGATCAGGAAGTCCAGGTCGAAGTAGCCGCGGTAGCCCTCGGCCAGCAACTGGTTGCCGAAGCGCTCGGCCATGTCGCGCGCCCTGGCGCGCACCTCCTCGGAGAAGGCGCCCGGGAACACCTCGTTGCCGCACCAGCCGCCCTTGTAGGGCGTGAGTTCACGCGCGCCCACCACCTCGGTCAGCAGCGGCCCGACCAGGGTGCCCGACTGGGTGGCGCAGGCCTCCAGCGTGGCGCCGCGGCAGTTGATGCGCTTCATGATCTTGACCTCGGGGTCGTTGACGATCTCGTCCTTGTGCTTGTCGAAGTCCTCGCGCGAGGCGATGAAGAAGGTGGTGTGGCCCGAGTCGCCGAAGGCCGACTGCACCACCAGGTCCTTGCCCAGGCCGTGGCGCTCGGCGATCTGCATCAGGTGCTCGTAGCTGTCCACCTTCTCCAGGGCGTTGGGCACCGAGTACACGCCGGCCTTGTTGCCTATGCGCACGGTCTCCATCTTGTTGTCGCAGCGCTGGCGCAGCGCGGCTGGCGGAAACCAGACCTCCATGCCCAGCTCGCGGGCCAGGGCCTCGGTCTTCTCGTCGAACATCAGGAAGGTGGCGACCGGCTTGCCGCCGCGCCGCTCGATCAGGTCCACCACGTCCTTGTGCTGCAGCAGGTAGTTGTTGATGTCCTCGATGGACTCGAAGGGCTCGTGCGGCAGCTCCTGCGGCACGAAGGCGTTGGGGTGGCGGCCGTCGAAGCAGTCGATGTAGTTGATGTAGCGGAAGCGGTTGACCCAGCGGTCCATGCCCAGCAGGTTGAAGTTGGTGGCGCTGATGAAGTAGATGGGCCGTTCGTTGCGGTGGAACATCAGCAGCAGGTCGGCAACGCTTTTGACTTTGTTGTTCACTTCTTGCTCCTCGTCGTGGTCTTCTTCGGGGTGGGGGAAAGCGTGATCAGTTCAGGTTCGGGCTCGGGTCGGACCAGGCCCAGGCCTTCGTCGCCCGCCTGCGGCTGCGCCGCACGGCCCGACAGCGCCAGCGCGGCGCGCGCGGCCGTGGCCTGGGCGGCGCGGTCCAGCGCGGCCCGGCTGAAGATGCGAAAGCCCAGCTCGGGCCGGAAGCCGTGGATCTCGCGCACATCGAGCGCGGCCATGAACTGCAGGATCTCGGCGCTGATCACCTGCCCGGGCACGAGGATGGGAAAGCCCGGCGGGTAGGGGATGACGAAGAGCGCGGACACCAGCTCGCGCCCCTCGGCGATGGCGCGCGCGGCCTCTGCCATGTCGATGTATTCGCAGTTGGTGTCGTCGTACGAGAGGAAGAAGGCGCTGCGGATGTCGCCGTCGCGCGTGCCTGCGCGGCCTTCGACGCTGCGGCCCCGGAAGGCGAAGTGGAAGCTGGAGAAATTGGGCAGCGGCGGCTGCTCCAGCGTGAGCGAGCGCACGCGCCTTTCATGGATGCGCCGCTCGATGGCGCTCAGGTCGGCCACGCGGGCGTCCACGTCGCGGGCAATCTTGATCAGCACCTCGATCAGGTAGGCGATGGCCGAGCGCGTGCTGCCGATGTTGGTCATGAACAGCACGGTGTTGCGCGAGGTCTTGTTGATCTGGATGCCGTACCTGTCCATCAACTCCTTGTTCTTGAAGGTGTCGCCGTCCATGCCCGTGGTGCCGATGACCAGGGTGGCGCGGCTGGGGTCGAGCACGAACTCGTCGCTGCGCCATGCCACCTCCAGGTTGTCCCAGCCCGTCTCGTCGTTGTAGTAGTTGTCCACGCCCGACTCGCGGTAGGCCAGCGGCACCAGGTCGCCGATGCGCAGGAAGCGGAAGTAGCGCCTGAGCAGGGGGTGGTGCAGCACCTGCTCGCGCAGGCTCATGGCCAGCTCCAGCTGGCGCTGGATCAGCTCGTAGCCCTCCAGTTCCACCTGGCGGCGGCCCACGTCCAGCGAGGCGAGGATCTGGTAGTTGGGCGAGGTCGAGGTGTGCGTCATGTACGCCTCGTGGAAGGACTCCTCGGCCTTGTCCTTGAAGTCCTGGTCCCAGATATGGATCATTGAGCCCTGGCGCAGCGCCGTCAGCGTCTTGTGCGTGGAATGCGTGGCGTAGACCCGGATGCGGGCCTTGGCGGGGTCGGGGATCAGCCGGGTCTCCAGCAACTGCTGGTCGTCCTCCCAGTCGATGCTGGCGGCGAACTCGGCGTGGCGCCTGGCGTAGGCCGGGTCCTTGAAGGTCTCGCACAGCTTGGCGGCGCTGGCCATGGCCGTGCGCGGGCGGTAGATGGGATGGCAGCGCGCGAAGGCGAACCAGGCCTCGTCCCAGAGGAAGACCAGGTCGGGCTTGATGGCCAGGCATTCCGTCATCACGCGCTCCACGTCGTAGACGATGCCGTCGAAGGTGCAGTTGGTCAGCAGCACCATGCGCACGCGCTCCAGCGTGCCCGCGCGCCGAAAGCCCAGCAGGGTCTCCTTGATGTGGCGCAGCGGCACGGCGCCGTACATGGAGTACTGGTCCAGCGGATAGGAGTCCAGGTAGGCTACCTGGGCGCCGGCCAGCACCAGGCCGTAGTGGTGGGACTTGTGGCAGTTGCGGTCCACCAGCACGATGTCGTCGGGCCGCACCAGGGCCTGCACCACGATCTTGTTGCAGGTGGAGGTGCCATTGGTGGCGAAGTAGGTGCGCCTGGCACCGAAGGCGCGGGCCGCGTACTCCTGGGCCAGCTTGAGCGGGCCCACGGGGTCCAGCAGCGAGTCCAGCCCGCCCGAGGTGGCCGAGGTCTCGGCCATGAACAGGTTCATGCCGTAGAACTGGGCCAGGTCCCCGATCCAGTTGCTGTTCATGATGGACTTGCCGCGCGCCAGCGGCAGCGCATGGAACACGCCCGTGGGCTGCTTGGCGTAGTCGCGCAGCGCGTGGAAGAAGGGCGTCCTGTGGCGCTCGCCCACGCCTTTCATGATGGCGCTGTACAGCTCGATGTGGTCTTCCTCGCCGAAGAAGATGCGCTTGAAGACCTCGCCCACGCGCGCGGCGATCTCCTCGACGCTGACATCGGTGACCAGGTACAGGTCCAGCTCGGGGCGCAGCTGCGCGATCTGGCGGCCCAGCAGCGGGCCGCGCTCGAACTCGGGCATGGCCTCGCTGTTGTCGTCCATGCCTTCCAGGAAGCGGCGCAGCATGCCGTTCCTGTTGACCGAGCGGAATGGAAAGCCATGGCGTATCACCACGGCCTGCAGGTTGAAGTTGACCAGGGTGGCGATCAGCGCGTCCTCGAAGCTGGGCACCACCACGATGTCGAACACGAAATCATCGTCGGCGCTGCGCTTGCGCTGCACGCGGCGGCGCAGCGCGTCTTCCTCGCTGGCCGACATCTCGTCGACGATCAGCACCTCGAAGTAAGGCCGCGTCAGCTGTGCCTGGCGCTCGCTGTCGGTCTCTATCTGCGAGGGCAGTTCGTTGTCGTTGTCCAGCGTGTTGGCGTCATGGCGGTAGGTGCGCGCGGCCAGCACGCGATGGATGCGCCGCGCCGCCTGGTGGGCGCGCGCCAGCTCCTCGCGCTCTATCCACTGGCACAGCTCACCGAAGACCCGGCCCCCGGGAAAGGCCCAGTAGCTTTCGACCGGAGCCAGCGCGTCGATGATGGTCTGCACATGGGCCAGGCGGCTGGCACGCTCGGGGTGCTCGGGCGCCAGGATGGCCAGCCGGCTGAGATCGTCCACCAGGCTGATCCAGCCATCGGCACGCATTTCCCAGACGCTGCGGTGGCGGCTGAGGGAGGCACGGGCGCGCGTTTCGGTCGGGGGGCGGGATGTCATCGTTGTCTCCTGGTTTTTTGCCGCATCGCCCGGTGGCTTGCGGCTTTGTGGTGCTCTTGATGTCGATCGCTGGGAAAAGGGGCGTGTCAGGTCATTGGGGCTTGTCCAGTGCTCCCAGGCTGTGCAGGTAGGGGAAGTCGGTGCCGTCCTTGCGGTAGACGGTGAAATCGCAGTCGCGGTCGCGGAAGCTCTTGAGCGGCTGGCCCAGGTTGCTGCGCAGGCCGTGTTCGCGCTCGTGCCGCAGCCGGGCGAAGTCGACCTCGATGGGCATGATCTGGGCGCCGCTGTCGGCCTGGTGGAGCACGTAGCCCGAGGGGTCCACGATGATGGAGCGGCCCACGCCGCCGTCGCCCACGCCGTTCACATCGAAGAAATAGACCTGGTTGGTGACGGCCGAGGCGCGCGCGATGCACAGCTCCACATCGCGGTCGATGGTGTCCGTCATGGTGGGGTGCAGGATCACCTCGGCGCCCATGGCCACCAGCGTGCGCGTGGTCTCCGGAAACCACATGTCGTAGCAGATGGACACGCCGAAACGGCCCGCTCCAGGCACGTCGAACACGCAAAAACCGGTGCCGCCGGCCACATCGCGCTCATAGGGCCTGAAGGGAAAGAGCTTGCGAAAACGCGTGACGACCTCGCCCTGCGGGTTGATGACGGGCGTGGTGTTGTAGACCACCGTGCCATCGGGGCCGGCCACGCTCTCGAACAGCGAGCCGGGAATCAGCCACAGGCCGGTTTCCCGGGCCAGCCCGCACAGCCGGTCCTCGGTGGGACCGGGCAGCGGCTCGGCCCTGTCGTGCTTGGGGCCCAGCGCCGCCAGCTCGGAGAACAGCACCATGCGGACCCAGGGAAAACGCGAGCGGATGTGGCGCAGGTAGCCGGCCATGCGCTCCAGGTTGCTGTCGAAGGCGCAAACCTCCATCTGGACGCCGGCGATGCCGAAGGTGGTGGCCGTGCTCATGGCTGCACCTCCTGGCAGGCGGCTTGCCGGGCCGGCAGGGTGCCGCAACGAAAAGCATTCAACTTCAAGGACATAGGCTGACTGAGGGGCGGGGAGAACCGGGCGGTGGGCACAGGTCTTTGAAGTGTCTGGAGGCGGATCATTGAAAAAATATTCGGCTTTCACGCCTTCGATAGCTATACATGGGGGCGAGTCTATGTTCACATTGATCCCAACAAAAGAACCAAATACCGTGAACAAGAGAGAACCAATTTCCCGCGTTGGAAACTCCACGCTGCCGGACTTTGTCAATCGGCATTTCCAACGTAGCGATGCCGAGTACAACCACCGCCAGCTCTACCGCATCGTCAAGGAAGGCATCCTGCGCAAGGCCCTGCCGGCGGGCTCGCGGCTGCCCACCAGCCGCGAGCTGGCGCAGACGCTGGGCATTGCGCGCAACACCATCGTCCAGGTCTATGAGCAACTGGCGCTGGAGGGCCTGGTGCAGGCCGGCGTGGGGCGGGGCACCTATGTGGCCGAGGTGGCGCCGGCCTTCGTGAGCCAGCCGCCGTTGCCGCGCCGCCGTGGCACGCCGCTGTCGCGGCGCGGCAGCGCCATCGTGGGCGGGGCGCGGGCCAGCCACCTGCAGTGGGGCGCCTTCGCGCCGGGCGTGCCCGAGCTGCGCCAGTTTCCGGCCGCGCTATGGAGCCGCCTGCACGCCCAGGCCTGGCGCGATCACAACCCGCTGCAACTGAGCTATGCCACGGGTGCGGGCCATCCCGCGCTGCGCGAAGCCATTGCCGAGCACTTGCAGGGCACGCGCGGCGTGGCCTGCAGCGCGGACCAGATCCTGGTGACCAGCGGCGCCCAGCAGGCGCTGCACCTGATTTCCCAGCTGCTGGCCGATCCCGGCGACACCGTCTGGCTGGAGGACCCCGGCTACTGGGGCGCACGCAGCGTGTTCCGCATGGCCGGCCTGCAACTGCAGCCCATCGCGCTGGACGGCGAGGGCCTGGCGCCCACGCCGCAGCAACTGAAGACACCGCCGCGGCTGATGTTCATCTCGCCCTCGCACCAGTACCCCAGCGGCGTGCTCATGGGCCATGGCCGAAGGCGCCAGCTGCTGGACTACGCGGTGGCCCAGCGGGTCTGGATCGTCGAGGACGACTACGACAGCGAGTTCCGCTTCACCTCGCGCCCGCTGCCGGCGCTGCAGGGCCTGGACGAGCATGGCCGCGTGATCTATCTGGGCACCTTCTCCAAGACCATGTTCCCCTCGCTGCGGCTGGCCTACCTCGTGCTGCCCAGCGACCTGGCCGACAGCTTTGCGCGCGCGCTGAGCGAGCTGTTCCGGGAGGGGCAGATCATGCAGCAGATCGTGCTGGCGCAGTTCATGCGGCAGGGCCACTACGTCAACCACATCCGCCGCATGCGCCAGGTCTACGGCGAGCGCCGGCGCGTGCTCATCGACGAGATAGGCCAGCGCCTGGGCACGGCGGTGACCGTGCAGGGCGGAGACGCGGGGCTGCACCTGGTGCTGGGCCTGCCGCCCGGCTCGGACGATGACGCCATCGCGCGGCAGGCACGCAAGCTGGGCGTTCTCACGCGGCCGCTGTCCCTGTACTCGCTCAGGCCCGATCCGGCCCGGGGCCTGGTGCTGGGCTACGGAGCCGTGACGGAGCAGGAGATCCGCCACAGCTTCGGCCTGCTGGCCGAGGTGATCGCGCCCCATCTGCCGTGAATGGGCGACGGGGCCCCTTCACTCCGGTGCGCCATTCACTCCGGCGCACCATTCACTCCGGTGCGCCAGTGCGCTGGCCCAGCCAGCCCAGCAGCTGCGCCTTGTCCATGGGCCGGGCAATGTGATAGCCCTGACCCTCCTGGCAGCCCATGGCGCGCAGGGCCTGCCAGGCGCTGGCGTCCTCTATGCCTTCGGCCAGGACCTGCAGGCCGAGCTTGCGGCCCAGCTGGGCGATCATTTCGGCGATGCGGGCTTCCTGTGATTCGCCAAGCTGGCGCACGAAGCTGCGGTCGATCTTGATGCGGTCCAGCGGCAGGCGCTCCAGGTAGCTCAGCGAGGAGTAGCCGGTGCCGAAGTCGTCGATGGCAATGGTCACGCCCAGGGAGCGCAGGGCGCTGAGCGTGGCCTGCAGCAGCTGGGTGGGCAGCACGGCCACCGACTCGGTGATCTCCAGCTCCAGCTGCGCGCCCTGCAGGCCGTGCTCTGCCAGGGCGTTGCTCACGGTCTGCAGAAAGCCCGGGTCCTGCAGTTGCACGGTGGAGACATTGACGGCCATGCGCCGGGGGGCGCGGCCGGCGTCCAGCAGTTCGCGCATGGTGCGGCAGGCCGTGGCCAGCACCCATTGGCCCAGCGGCACGATGAGGCCCGAATGTTCGGCCACCGGAATGAAGCGGTCGGGCGGCACGAAGCTGCCGTCCTGCCGGCGCCAGCGCAGCAGGGCCTCCAGGCCGACCAGGGCATGGGTTTCCAGGTCCACCTGGGGCTGGTACACCAGGAAAAGCTGGGCGCCGTCGATGGCGGCGCGCAGGTCGGACAGCAGCAGGGCGCGGTCGCGCGCCTCCATGCCCATCTGCTCGGAGTACTCCAGCAGCTGGCCGCGGTGATCGCGCTTGGCGCGCTTGAGGGCGATGGTGGCGTCCTTGACCAGGTCGGTGCCGGCCTGGCGCTCATGGGGCAGGTACACGTAGCCGCAGGTCAGCGAGACCTTGTGCGGCACGCCATCCACGGCCAGCGGCTGGCGGGCGCAGTCCAGCAACTGGGCCAGGGCCACCTCGTCGGTGGGGCCCAGGATGCCGAAGGTGTCCGATCCCACACGCGCCAGCAGCACGCCAGCGGGCAGCGCGCTGGCCAGGCGGCGGGCCATGGCTTCGAGCAGGCGGTCGCCGAAGCGGTGGCCCATCACGTCGTTGGTGGCGCTGAAGTCGTCGATGTCCACCAGGGCCAGCACATGGTCCCGCGTGCCGCGCCACACGCATTCGTCCACTTTTTCCACGAAGTGGGCGCGGTTGGGCAGGCAGACCAGCGGGTCGAAGTAGGCGGACTGGTGCAGGCGCTCCAGCAGGCCGCGGTTGTGCAGCAGCGTGCGCAGGTTGGCGCAGAAGACTTCGAGCAGCTGGCGGTCCAGTGCGCTGTGCGAGGCCGGCGCGTCGATGAAGACGGCCATGTCCTGCTCGTCGCCCCGGCCTATGTACAGCGCCACGCCGCGCTGCACGCCATAGATGTTGCGCCGCGCCTGCAGCGCCTGGCGCAGCAGGCGCAGCCCGCGCGAGGCCAGCACGGTGGCGATGGGCTGGTCGATGAGCCGGGCGAATGGCCCCGTGGCCGCGAGCACGCGGTAGGGCTCGGCCGGGTGCGTGCCCTCCGAGCAGACCAGGCCTTCGCTGGCCACGCCCAGCAAGGTGGCCAGCTGGGTGATCACGCCGCGCGCGAAGGCGTGCAGATTGGTTTCCTCCAGCAGCGAGGCGCTGGAGCGCACCATCAGCTCCAGGCTGCGGCGGTTGGCCTCGATGGCGCACAGCTGCTCGTAGGAGCGCACGGCGGTCACCACGATGGCCAGCAGCCGGTCGGGCGTGAGTTCGGTCTTGGTGCGGCAGTCGTTGATGTCGTAGCGCAGCAGGGTTTCCAGATCGGGCGCCTGGCCCGGGCGGCCGGTGCGCAGCACGATGCGGCTGTTGCGCAGGCCGGCCGTGTAGCGGATGAAGTCCACCAGGTCCAGCCCGGCGCCCGTGCCATCGGTCACGGCGTCGAGCACCACCACGGCCAGGTCCTGCTCGCTGCGCAGCAGGTTGCGCGCCTGCGTGCCGGAGCGGGCGTAGAGGAACACCAGCGGCCGGCCGAACAGGGTGTGGCCTTCCAGCGCCAGGCGGAAGGCGGCGTGTACGTCGGGGTCGCTGTCCACGATCAGCACCCGCCATTCAGGCCCGGGCACGGGCGATGGCGGGGGCGGCTGCAGAGCCGGTTGCAGGAGGGCGGAAGCAGTGGCGGGCGCCCTGGGCGCCCGTGCGCGCATCACGAAACTCATGCCTCAGCCCTGTCCGTGTCCGCGCCGCTCAGGCCGTGGCATGGTCTGCCGCGCGCACGACCTGGTTGCGCCCGCTGCGCTTGGCGGCGTACAGCGCCTCGTCGGCCAGGCTGTATGCGTCGTCGAAGCGGCCGCCGCTCGGGCGCCAGCTCACGCCGAAGCTGGCCGTGATGCAGCTGGCGTCGGGCAGGCCGAAGGGATGGGCCTCGATGGCGGCGCGCACCTGCTCGGCCACGCACACGGCGCCGTCGCTGTCGTGCTGGGGCAGCAGCACGGTGAATTCCTCGCCGCCCACGCGGCCGATGTGGGCCGTGGCCGGCACGGCGGCCTTGAGGCAGCGCACCACGCCCAGGATCACGCTGTCGCCCACGGGGTGGCCGAAGCTGTCGTTCACGCGCTTGAAGTGGTCTATGTCCAGCACGATCAGGGCCAGCCCCTGCTGGGTGAAGTGGCGGTTCACGCGCTCGATGATGGCCGCGCGGTTGAGCACACCGGTCAGCGGGTCGTGCGTGGCGCGGTATTCCAGCTCGCCGGCCAGCTCCTGCAGGCGCTGGTTGAGCTGGGTCATCTCCAGCTCGGCACGGTCGCTGCGGCGCACCAGCCGACGCGTTTCGCGCAGCAGGCGCTCATAGGCGGTCAGCAGCACGCCCAGGGCCTGGTGGCAGGCCTGGGCGCCGGCTTCTTCACCCCGGTCATGGGCGGCGCGGGCCGCCAAAAGGGCCTGGTGCTCGGCATCGAAGAGGTCCGCGGGAGCGGCCACGGTGTCCATCACGCCGCCTTCACGGGGTGGCCGGTGAAGGCGATGGCGGGAAAGTCGTCGCGCAGCTCCTCGCCAAATTCGCAGATGGTGTCGTCTTCCTCGTCGTGGTACCAGTGCAGGGCCACGGGGCGGCCGGCCTCGGCGGCGCCGCTCAGTGCCTCGATCAGGTTGAACAGCATCTTGGTGCTGGAGCTGTTGAAGTAGGCCAGCGCGATGTGCACCTCGATGCGCGCCTGCTGCTGCGCCGGCTGCGGCTGGGCCAGGTAGTCCTTGAGGCGGGCCAGGATGCCGCCGTAGAAGGCGGCGGCGTTCTCGGGATAGGACTCGCCACGCAGGTGCAGCGTGTGCGTGTCGAACTGGAAGTCCACTTCCGGGGAACTGGGAGTCGGTGCGATGTAGAGGTTGTCCATGCGTGATCTCGGTGCGTTGTCCGTGCCTGCGGGCCGGGCCTGTCCAGGCCTGGTGCCGGAGCGACGGCTCAGAGCGTGGCTTTCAGGTAGAAGACGGGCCGGCCGTCCACGGTCTGGGCGGGATCGAAGTCGAACTGCAGCGGCTCGCGCGCATCGCGGGCCAGGGTCAGGAAACCCATGCCCGCGCCCTTGCTGCCTTCGGGCGCGTCATCGCGCAGCGACTGGCGGCAGGCCTTCTTGATCTCGTCCAGCGTCATGCTGCGCAGGGCGTCGAGCTTGGCGCGCAGTGCCTCGCCCATGCCCGGCTCGATGGGGTTGGCGCACAGCAGCACGAAGCTGCCGTCGTCCTCGCGGCGGATGCAGACCGCGCCGTGGCGCAGCTCGCCATCGTCCTGGTGGGGCGGGGTCAGGGCATCGGCCGAGTAATGGATGATGTTCTGCGCCATCTCGACAAAGGACGAGAACAGCTTGCGCCGCGTGGGGCCCGGCACGCCGGCCACTTCCAGCTGCAGCCGCACGGCCTCGGCCATGGCCGCGACGATGTTCTGCGAGAAGTAGCCCACGTAGTAGAAGATCACCTGGTGCTGGCGCGCCAGGTGGAAGAAGCTGCCGTACTTGTCGGCGATCTGTGCGGAGGGCATGGGAGGCATTCAGGTTCTGAAGCAGAAAAAGGTCAGGTCGTCGCGGCGGTGGTGCTCGCCCTGCCAGGCCTGCAGGGCGGCCAGCAGGGCGCGGTTGATCTCGGCGGGCGTGCGGCCGGCCTGCTCCAGCAGCAGCTCGCGCACGCGCTTCTTGCCGAAGGTGATGCCGCGCGGGCCGCCGACCTGGTCGATCAGGCCATCGGTGGTGATGAAGACCAGGGTGGCGGCGGGCAGCTCCAGGTCGATGTTGTTCCAGGCGAAGTCGAACTCGCTGTCCACATAGCCCACGCCCTTGCGCTGGCCATCGAGCACCTCCACCGCCTCGGCGCCGGGGCGCAGCACGAACAGCGCAAGGCGCGCGCCCGCAAAGCGCAGGCGCCGGTGCGCGGGCTCGAACCAGAAGCAGGCCGCGTCCAGCCCGTCGTCGGAGCCGGGCGTACCGTCCTTGCCATCGAGCTGGCCCAGCATCTGCTTGACGCTGCGGTTCACCTGGCCCAGCAGCGCGGCCGGGTCGCGCGGGCCGTGCTCCTTGATGGCCTGGCTCAGGCTGCTGGTGGCGATCAGCGTCATGAAGGCGCCGGGCACGCCGTGGCCCGTGCAATCGGCCACGGTGGCAAACCAGCCATCGCCGTCCTGGCTGAACTGGTAGAAGTCGCCGCCGACCACATCGCGCGGCTCCCAGACCAGGTCTGCCCCTGGGCAGGCGCGGGCCAGGGAGTCGCGCGAGCTGCGCAGCAGCGACTGCTGGATCACGCTGGCGTATTCGATGCTGTGCATGATCTGGCGGTTGCGCGCCACCTGCATGTCCGCCACCGCGCGCATCAGCTGCAGACCGTTGCCCACGCCCGCGAACAGGCCGTCGCGCGTGATGATGAAGCCGTCGGTCAGCGCCTTTTCGCCGTACTCCACGGTCTTCACGGTCAGGGTGTCTATGTCGGTGGAGGCATCGACCACCAGCGGCTCCTTGTCCATGAAGGCGATGCAGCTCTTCTTGCCGTACAGCTCCATGCGAAACGGCTTGCTGAACTGGGACAGGAAGATGCTGCGGTTGATCAGGCCGATGGGGCGGTTGCCCTCCACCACGGGCAGGCTGATCAGGTCCCGGTGGCGCGTGAAGACCTCGAGCACCTTCTCGTTGGTCTCGTCGGCGGTCATGCAGGGAACGGGGGTACACAGGTCCGCAGCGCTGGGTGGGCGGAAACGTGGCCTGGAATCGCTCAGGTAGGCGCGGGACTCATCCATGGAAGGCACATCGCAAAATTGTTAAGGAATGTTACGTTTTCCTTGTTGCAGTTTTGTGACGCGCACGGCCCTGGTTGGCATGCACTTCTCTTGCGCATAACCATGCGCCAAAAGCTTCGTTGTGGCGTGGCAGGGCGGTTCCTAGCATGGGGCTTCCACCCATGCAAGCACTGAGGAGAGACGCCGTGAACGCTGTCACCGAAGCCAGCCACCTGAGCACCGTGGCCCAAGACCTGGAGCAGGACCGGCAACAGCCGCTGCAGATCCAGCCCCTGTCCGGCCGCATAGGCGCCGTGGTCCACGGCGCCAGGCTCTCGGGCGAGCTGGCGGCCGAACAGTTCACGCAGATCCATGCGGCCCTGCTGCGCCACCGCGTGCTGTTCTTCCGGGGCCAGCACCATCTGACGGATGCATCGCACCAGGCCTTCGGGCGGCTGTTCGGCGAGATCGAATCGCACCCCACCGTGCCTGCCCCGGACGGCACGGCCTTTCTGGAGCTCAATTCCCAGCATGGCGGCCGCGCCGATTCCTGGCATACCGACGTCACCTTCAAGGCGGCCTTTCCCAAGGTCTGCGTGCTGCGCGCCGTCACGCTGCCCGGCCATGGCGGCGACACCGTCTGGGCCAATACCGTGGCCGCCTATGAGGGCCTGCCCGAGCCGCTCAGGCAACTGGCCGAGCAGCTGTGGGCCGTGCATGGCAACGACTACGACTATGCCGAGAACTTCCGCCAGAACGCGGCCAGCCAGACCGAGACCGCAGGCCGCGCCAGCTACCGCAAGGTGTTCACGCGCAAGACCATCGAGTCGGAGCAGCCGCTGGTGCATGTGCACCCCGAGACCGGAGAGAAGGCGCTGCTGCTGGGCCACTTCGCCAAGCGCATCAAGGGCCTGCGCGCCAATGAATCGACGGCGCTGCTGCAGCTGTTCAACGAACGCATCATCCGGCTGGAGAACACCGTGCGCTGGCAGTGGGCGCAGGGCGACGTGGCCATCTGGGACAACCGCGCCACGCAGCACTACGCCATCAACGACTACGGCGATGCCCACCGCGTGGTGCGCCGCGTCACCGTGACCGGCACCGTGGCCACCAGCGTGGACGGCCGCCACAGCGTGGACATCACGGTGCCCGAGCCGCTGGCGGCCTGACTGCCCGTGCTATCGGGCAGCGCGCTGCCTGACCGCGTCCTCGTGCAGCGACTCGCTGAGCTGGTCCACGACGATGGACCACGACGCATCGGCCTTGAGCTGCTCGGCCAGGAACTGGCGCTGCGCATCGCTCCAGTAGGGCGCATCCACCACATCCACATCTGCGGCCAGCTGGTGCGCGCGGATGAAATCGGCAATGGCCTGGTCACTGGCATCCAGGCCCAGCTGCAGGAAGAGATTGGACATGCGTACGACGGAGTTGTTCATGAAGGCGTGTGGATGTGTGTGGGATGAGAGGGCGCTATCTTCCCCGATTTGACCGGCCCTGCGGACCGGTTGTGTCGCGGTTGTCCCGCGGTTGCAGGCCGGTTGCGGTCATTCGTCGAGCGGGTAGGTGCAGGCTGACAGCCTGCCGCGCTCCGGGCCAGCGTGCGCGCGGCGACCGCCCCACTAGCATGGGGCCATGAGCATTCCCGCCCCTGATTCCGCATGCCCGCCGACCTGATCGTGGCCCGCCCCGAAGGCCTGTACTGCGCGGCCGGCGACTTCTACATCGACCCCTGGCGGCCCGTGGACCGGGCCGTGATCACGCATGGCCACTCCGACCACGCGCGCGCCGGCCATGCCCATTACCTGGCCCATGACGACAGCGAGGGCGTGCTGCGCGCCCGGCTGGGGGCGGACATCACGCTGCAGACCCTGCCGTATGGCGAAGCCGTGGAACACCACGGCGTGCGCATCTCCCTGCACCCGGCCGGCCATGTGCTCGGATCGGCCCAGGTGCGGCTGGAGCATGGCGGCCAGGTCTGGGTGGCCTCGGGCGACTACAAGACCGAGGCCGATGGCACCTGCACGCCCTTCGAGCCCGTGCGCTGCGACACCTTCATCACCGAATCCACCTTCGGCCTGCCCATCTACCGCTGGCCTCGCCAGCCCGAGCTCATGGCCGACATCAACGCCTGGTGGCAGGCCAACGCCGCCCAGGGCAGGCCCTCGGTGCTGCTGTGCTATGCCTTCGGCAAGGCCCAGCGCATCCTGCACGGGGTGGACCGCCGCATCGGCCCCATCGTCGTGCACGGCGCGGTGGAGCCCCTCAATGCCGTGTACCGCGCAGCGGGCGTGGACCTGCCGCCCACGCTGCGCGTGACCGACCCCGGCGTGGATGCACAACTGCTCAAGACCGCCCTGGTGCTGGCGCCGCCTTCGGCGCAGGGCACGCCGTGGATGCGCCGCTTTCCCGGCCATGCCGATGCCTTTGCCAGCGGCTGGATGCAGCTGCGCGGCACGCGCCGCCGCCGTGGCGTGGACCGGGGCTTTGTCATGTCCGACCACGCCGACTGGCCCGGCCTGCAATACGCCATAGGCGCCACGGGCGCCGAGCGTGTCTTCGTCACGCACGGCAGCGTGGCGGTGCTGGTGCGCTGGCTGCGCGAGCAGGGCCTGGATGCGCAAGCCTTCCAGACCGAATACGGCGATGAGGACGAGGCTGCCGCCGCCCAGGCTGCACCGGACGAGGCGCCCGCGTCATGAAGGACTTCGCCGCCCTCTACCGCGCGCTGGACGCCAGCACCGCCAGCCGCGACAAGCAGGCCGCGCTGCAGGCCTATCTGCGCGCCGCCGCGCCTGCCGATGCGGCCTGGGCCGTCTACTTCCTGGCCGGCGGCAAGCCGCGCCAGCTGGTGCCCACCAAGGTCTTGAAGGAGCTGGCACGCGAGGCTGCCGGCCTGCCCGAATGGCTGTTCGACGAAAGCTACGAGGCCGTGGGCGACCTGGCCGAAACCATTGCGCTGCTGCTGCCGCCACCCGGGGACGCGCACGACCTGGGCCTGGCCGCCTGGGTCACGGACCACCTGCTGCCGCTGCGCGGCATGGCGCCCGAGGCGTTGGCGGACACGCTGCGCATGCAATGGGCGCGGCTGGCGGCCGATGAGCGACTGGTCTACTTCAAGCTGATCACCGGCGCCTTCCGGGTCGGCGTGTCGCGGCTGCAGGTCACGCAGGCGCTGGCGGCCGTCAGCGGCGTGGATGCCAAGCGCATCGCCCAGCGGCTCATGGGCTACACCCACATCGGCGCGCGGCCCGGGGCAGCCGACTACCTGCGGCTGGTGGCGGGAGAGGAAGAGGGCGATGAAGCGCATTCGGGCGAAGCCCGTGGCCACCCCTATCCCTTCTTCCTGGCCCATCCGCTGCAGTTGCCGCTGGAGCAGTTCGACGCCGTGCTCGGCCCGCCGTCCCAATGGGTGGTGGAGTGGAAATGGGACGGCATACGCGCCCAGATCGTGCGGCGCGGCAGCGGTGACGCGCTGGGCACCTGGATCTGGTCGCGTGGCGAGGAACTGGTGAGCGAGCGCTTCCCCGAGCTGCAGGCCATGGGCGATGCCTTGCCTGCGGGCACCGTGATCGACGGCGAGATCGTCGTCTGGGCCGCGCAGCAGGGCGATGCGCCCGCCCATGTGCGCCCCTTTGCCGACCTGCAAAAGCGCATAGGCCGCAAGACCCTGGGCCCCAAGCTGCTGCGCGAGCTGCCCGTGGTGCTGCTGGCCTATGACCTGCTGGAGGAGGGCGGCCAGGACCTGCGCGCGTTGCCCCAGCATGAACGGCGCGCGCGGCTGGAACGGCTGGTGGCCTTGGTGGCGCACCCGGCGCTGCTGCCCAGTCCGGTCCTTGCGGGCGATAGCTGGCAGGCCCTGGCCGAACTTCGCGAGCAGGCCCGCTCCCTGGGTGTGGAGGGCATGATGCTCAAGGCCCGCGATGCCGCCTACGGCGTGGGCCGCACCAAGGACAGCGGCGTGTGGTGGAAGTGGAAGATCGATCCGCTGAGCGTGGACGCCGTGCTCATCTATGCACAGCGTGGCCATGGCCGTCGCGCCAGCCTCTACAGCGACTACACCTTTGCCGTCTGGAACGCGCCGCCCGGCACCGAGGGCCGCGCCCTCGTGCCCTTCGCCAAGGCCTATTCGGGCCTGACCGATGCCGAAATGGCGCGCGTGGACGCCGTCATCCGCAAGACCACGGTGGAGAGCTTCGGCCCCGTGCGCAGCGTGCGGCCCACCCTGGTGTTCGAGCTGGGCTTCGAGGGCATTGCGCGCAGCGCACGCCACAAGAGCGGCATTGCCGTGCGCTTTCCGCGCATGCTGCGCTGGCGCGAGGACAAGCCTGTGCAGGAGGCCGACTCCATCGACACGCTGGCTGCCCTGCTGCCGCACTCCGACCCTTGATCAACCCTTGACCGACCCGTGACCCACCCTTGACGCACCGCGCCATGGCCACCCGTTCCGCCCACCCCCTCGCCACCGCCTGGCTTGCCGCACGGGGCTGGAAGCCCTTTGCCTTCCAGCGCGCCGTATGGAAGGCGCTGGCCCAGGGCCACAGCGGCCTGCTGCATGCCACCACGGGCGCAGGCAAGACCTACGCGGTCTGGCTGGGCGCGCTGCAGGCCTTTGCGGGCCCGCCGCAAACCCCGATGCCGGTGCACACCGGAAAACGAAAACCGGCCTCCGCACCGCTCACCGTGCTGTGGATCACGCCCATGCGCGCCCTGGCGGCCGACACGCTCAAGGCGCTGCAGACGCCCTTGCAGGCGCTGGCCCAGGACCATCCCGCGCTGGCGCGCTGGACCGTGGGCGCACGCACGGGCGATACGGGAAGCGCCGAGCGCAGCGCGCAGTCGCGCCAGCTGCCCACCGTGCTGGTCACCACGCCCGAGAGCCTGTCCCTGCTGCTGGCGCGGGCCGATGCGCGCGAGCTGCTGGGCTCCGTGTGCCTGGTGGTGGCCGATGAATGGCACGAGCTGCTGGGCAGCAAGCGCGGCGTGCAACTGCAGCTGGCCCTGGCGCGGCTGCGCGGCTGGAGCCCGCAACTGAGCGTCTGGGGCATGTCGGCCACGCTGGGCAATCTGGACGAAGCCATGCAGACCCTCCTGGGCCTGGACGACCATGGCCAGCCGCGGCCCGGCGTATTGGTCCAGGGCCAGGTGGACAAGCGCCTGGTGGTGGACACCTTGCTGCCCGACCGGCCCGAGCGCTTTTCCTGGGCCGGCCACCTGGGCCTGGCCATGCTGCCGGCCGTGGTGCGCGAGCTGGAGGCCACGGCGGGCTCCACCCTGGTCTTTGTGAATGTGCGCTCGCAGGCGGAGCTCTGGTACAAGGCGCTGCTGGAGGCCCGGCCCGACTGGGCCGGCCTGCTGGCCATACACCATGGCTCTCTGGACCGGGGTGTGCGCGAATGGGTGGAGGCCGGGCTCAAGGCCGGCACGCTCAAGGCCGTGGTCTGCACCAGCAGCCTGGACCTGGGCGTGGACTTCCTGCCCGTGGAGCGCGTGCTGCAGATCGGCTCGGCCAAGGGCATTGCGCGGCTGCTGCAGCGCGCGGGCCGCTCGGGCCATGCGCCGGGCCGGCCCTCGCGCATCACCCTGGTGCCCACGCACAGCCTGGAACTGGTGGAGGCCGCCGCCGCCCGCGCCGCCGTGCGCGCGCAGCAGGTGGAAATGCGCGCCAGCCCCCGCCAGCCCGTGGACGTGCTGGTGCAGCACCTGGCCACCGTGGCCCTGGGCGGCGGCTTCGTGCCCGATGAGCTGTATGCCGAAGTGCGCCGCACCGTCGCCTACGCCGGGCTGGCGCCTGCGGTCTGGCAGTGGTGCCTGGACTTCGTGCACCGCGGCGGCCCCTCGCTGGCCGCCTATCCCGACTACCAGCGCGTGCGGCCCGATGAAGAGGGCATCTGGCGCATGCC
This sequence comes from Delftia sp. RIT313, assembly GCF_000632165.1. Classification (NCBI taxonomy): domain Bacteria; kingdom Pseudomonadati; phylum Pseudomonadota; class Betaproteobacteria; order Burkholderiales; family Comamonadaceae; genus Delftia; species Delftia sp. RIT313. Next base: position 74,786 of record NZ_JFYT01000034.1, read on the forward strand.
CGACGCGCGGCTGGCGCGCAGGCACCGCGCCAACATCGGCACCATCGTCAGCGACGCCAGCATGAGCGTGCAGATCCTGCACGGCGCGCGGCTGGGCAGCATGGAAGAGAGCTTTCTGTCGCGCCTGTCGCCCGGCGATGCCTTTGTCTTCGCGGGCCAGGTGCTGGAGCTGGTGCGCATCGAGGACATGACCGCCTACGTGCGCCGCGCCGCCAGAACGCGGCCCACCGTGCCGCGCTGGGCGGGCGCGCGCATGCCGCTGTCCACCGTGTTGGCCGACTTCGTGGTGCAGCAATTGGCGCTGGCGGCAGCGGGCGACTACCACTCGCCCGAGCTGCGCTGCGTGCGCCCCCTGCTGGAGGTGCAGCAGCGCTGGTCGGCCCTGCCCACGCCCGGCACGCTGCTGGCCGAAACCCTGCGCACGCGCGAAGGCTGGCATCTGTTCCTCTACCCCTTTGCGGGCCGCCATGCCCATACGGGGCTGGCCAGCCTGCTGGCCTGGCGCGCCGCGCAGGGCGAGACGGGTACCTTCTCCATCGCCGTCAACGACTACGGGCTGGAGCTGCTGAGCGGCACCGAGCGTGACTGGGCCGCCATGCTGCCCGAACTGCTGCGCGCCGAGCCGGTGCAGGCCGTGGCGGCGCCCGGACGTGTCTCTGCCACGGAGGCGGGCGCCATGCGCAATACCGCCAATGCCGACCGCCACTGGGACCAGGCCGCCGACGACGCCCATCTGACCGGCGAGGACGCCCGCCATGCCCTGCTGCACGAAGTGCTGGCCAGCCTCAACGCCACCGAGATGGCAAGGCGGCGCTTCCGCGAGATCGCCCGCGTCTCGGGCCTGATCTTCCAGAGCCACCCGGGCGAGCGCCGCAGCGCGCGCCAGCTGCAGGCCTCGGCCCAGCTGTTCTTCGAGGTGTTTCGCAAGTACGACGACATGAACCTGCTGCTGCGCCAGGCCGACGAGGAAGTGCTGAGCCAGGAGCTGGACGTGGCCCAGCTGCTGGCCGCGCTGCGCCGCATGCAGGCACAGCAGCTGGTAGTGAGCGCGCTGCGCCGGCCCAGCCCGTTTGCCTTTCCGCTGATGGTGGAGCGCTTTCGCGAAAAGCTCACCAACGAGCACCTGGCCGACCGCATCGCGCGCATGCTGGCCCAGCTGCACGAGGCGGCAGACGCCGGCGGTGCAGCCAGCGAGCCGCGCACGCAGGACCTGGTCCCGCCCGATCCACCGCTGCGTCCACGGAAAAAACCCAAGGCAGACCAGCCCCCCGCCGTGGACGAGGACACGGCCGCCGTGCGCCGTACGCTGGATTTCTCGCTGCAGGCCACCGACGGCCCCGAGGCCGATGCCGCCAGCCGCCGCCCGCGCCGCGTGCGCAAGCCCTCGCGGCCCTTGCCGCTGCTGTAGAACCATTGCACCGCTGATGAAAGGCCACGCACTGTTGCCAAGTCCTGTTTCCCCCGACGCCCTGGCCGGCAGCCTGGGCATCCTCCTGGCGGGCGAGCCCGTCCACCTGCTGGCCCAGCACGCCCTGTGGTGGCCCGCCCAAGGCACGCTGTTCATTGCCGACCTGCACCTGGGCAAGGCCGCCACCTTCCGCGCGCGCGGCATTCCCGTGCCGGCCGGCACCACCCAGGGCAACCTGGACAGGCTGTCGGCGCTGCTGCAGGGCCTGCCGGTGCGCCGGCTGGTCGTTCTGGGCGACTTCCTGCATGCCGCGCAGGCCCGCACGCCGTCCGTGCTGGCCGCCCTGGCCGACTGGCGACTCCGCCACGCGGCGCTGGAGGTGGTGCTGGTGCGTGGCAACCACGACAGCCATGCGGGCGACCCGCCGTCCGCGCTGGGCATCGGCGTGGTGGACGAGCCCTGGCGCCTGGGGCCATTCGCGGGCTGCCATTACCCGCAGGAGGCTCCTGCCTGCCATGTGCTGGCCGGCCATGTCCACCCCGCCGTCGTGCTGCGCGGCCCCGGGCGAGATGCCCTGCGCCTGCCGTGCTTTGCCGTGCACCCGGGCTTCACCCTGCTGCCGGCCTTCGGCCTGTTCACCGGCATGGCCAGCCTGCCGCCCGGTCCTGGCCTCCAGTGCTTTGCCGTGGGCGGCGGGCGGGTCTGGGCCGTTCCCGGTGGAGGGGGCGGGATGTAATCAGGCGTAATTTTCTGAAGGATCGTTGTTCCCTACAGTGCGCTTGCGCCCGCACGGCGGGGCAGCAGAAAGCGCCGCAGCGCTTTTTTGATCCATCAGGAGAGATGCATGGGCGTTCAACTCAACTTCGTCAATCAATCGAACGACGCAAACAACTCGCAGATCGTCATCTTCCAGAAGAACGTGGCCAGCGATTTCGAGGATCTGGCCGTGGCATGGCGGGTCATCAAGTACTGCGGCCAGGGCGACAACCACCCGTTCACCTTCCCGCTGGGCCTGCAGGTCGGTGCCAGCGACAGCTATGGCAACCACACGCCCCAGCTGGAGGCGCAGTTCGGCCAGCAGTTCCAGCTGTCCCTGAGCAGCAGCGGCGATCGCCTGGCGCCCGCAGGCTATGGCGCAAGCTCCAACGAAGTGCAGGTGCTCAACTCGCTGCCCCGGGGCGCCATCAATGCCAGCTGCTACAAGGACGGCCGGCTGCTGGCCGTCAAGACCGCGATTGCCCCCCAGCAAAAGGCCGTGTTCGAATTCAAGCCCACCATCTGGATCGGCGTGGTCTCGCAGATCGAGCAGGGCCAGGTCATGAACTCGGCCATCCTGAGCGACATCAACACCGAGATCTCCCTGCTGGGCATCTCGCGCGCCGACATCGTGATGCGAGGCGGCGGTGCGGGCGCCGGGTCCACGCCATTCTCGTTCACGCTGGAGAACGTCGTGATGTGCTGAGGCCTGCCCCGCACCCCCGACTGGGGGGCAGGCACATCGGATGACGACTCCGTGACAGTTGTCACACCTCTGTCATGGAGGCGGCCAAGAATCCCGCACTTGTCCGGCCCGCGCAGGCCACTCCCCGCAGGTGCCCCACCCATCCATGACTGACGCAGCCTCCCCCCTGGCCCAGGCCAATGAAGACGCAGGCCTGATTTGCGGCTGGCGGTTTTTCTGCGACACGCAGCGGCGTGTGGAGGCCATGACGGCGCAGTCGGCCGCGCAGTGGCTGGGTGCAGAGCGTCCGCTCACCGAGCCGGGCCGGCGCGACTTCCTGTGGCTGCACTTCAACCTGGCCAATACCCAGTCCCTGCGCTGGCTGCAGCGCCACGCCGCGCTGCCCGAAGTCTTCTACACCACGCTGCGCGAGGGCCTGGCCTCCACGCGCATCGAGCGCTCCGATGACTCCCTGGTCGCCGTGCTCAACGATGTGAATTTCGAGTTCAACTTCGAGTCGGCCGACATCGCCACGCTGTGGATCTGCCTGGACGAGCGCCTGGTCGTCACCGCGCGCACCCAGCCGCTGCGCTCGGTCGATGCGCTGCGTGCCGGCGTGCGCCAGGGCGACAGCCCCGCCAGCACGGCCGAGCTGCTGGAACACCTGATGCGCACCCAGGCCGACGTGCTGGTCAAGGTGGTGCGCGAGACCACGGCGCGCGTGGACGACATAGAAGACGCCATCATCGCGCAGCGCTACCACCATCCGCGCGCCCACCTGGGCCGGCTGCGCCGGCTGCTGGTGCGCCTGCAGCGCCTGCTGGCGCCCGAGCCCGCCGCGCTGTTCCGCCTGCTGCAGCAGCCCCCCGCCTGGATGGGCGAGGACGACCGCCGCGGCCTGGCCGCCGCCAGCGAGGAGTTCTCGCTCATGCTGCGCGACATGCAGACCCTGCAGGACCGCATCAAGCTGCTGCAGGAAGAAGTGGCCGCCGCCGTGAATGAGGACAACAGCAACAGCCTCTTCGTGCTGACCGTGGTCACCGTGCTGGCCCTGCCCATCAACATCCTGGCCGGCCTGTTCGGCATGAACGTGGGCGGCATACCGCTGGCAGAGCACGAGCACGGCTTCTGGATCGTGGTGTCCATCGTGATCGCCTTCACCGTCATCGCCGCCTGGCTGGCGTTTCGCAAGAAGCGGTACAGGGATTAGGGAGCGAGGGCCATCTGCCTGTGCGAAATGCGGTAATTGCTGACCTATTGGGGTAATGAAAGTGCCGCGAACCCCAAACTCCAGGCCGAAGCGAAAGCATGGGTGAGACGAACCCAGGAAACGAAGGGTTGCGGCCTGGAAGCTTTGCTGTCAACCTCGCAACTAATCTCGCAAAGGAAGCCGGAAGATCCGGTTTTTTTCCTTATGGATCATTAGGTTGCCGTGGAGATGGATGTCGCAAGCACTGCCGCATGCAGGGCATTGCGAAGTCCCTCTCCAGTAGTCCGCGCCCTCAGGCCTCAACAGCTTTTGTTCCGGCCCCGAACGCCACCGCCCGCAACTTGCCCAGCAGCGGCCACACCAGCATCAGCAGGGCCAGCGTGGTGATGGTGCCCGACAGGCCGTTGTGCCAGAAGATGCCCAGCTCGCCCTGGCTGGAGAGCATGCTCTGGCGGAAGGCGTCTTCCATGCGGTCGCCCAGCACGATGGCCAGCACCATGGGCGCCAGCGGGTAGTCGAGCTTCTTGAAGACATAGCCGACCACGCCGAAGACCAGCATGAGCCAGATGTCCGTGGCATTGCCGTGCACGGTGAAGGCGCCGATGGCGCAGACCATGAGGATCATGGGCGCGACGATGGAAAACGGCACGCGCAGGATGGCGGCGAACAGCGGCACGGTGGCCATGACGATGATCAGGCCGGCGATGTTGCCCAGGTACATGCTGGCGATCAGGCCCCAGACGAAGTCCTTTTGCTCGGTGAACAGCAGCGGGCCGGGCTGCAGGCCCCAGATCATCAGCCCGCCCAGCAGCACGGCCGCCGTGGCCGAGCCCGGAATGCCCAGGGCCAGCATGGGCAGCAGGGCCGAGGTGCCGGCCGCGTGGGCGGCGGTCTCGGGGGCGAGCACGCCTTCGGGGTTGCCCTTGCCGAAGCTGTCGGGGTCGCGCGAGAACTTCTTGGCCAGCCCGTAGCCCATGAAGCTGGCCGCCACGGCGCCGCCCGGCGTCACGCCCATCCAGCAGCCCACCAGGGCCGAGCGCAGCATGGTCAGCCAGTAGCGCGGCAGCTGGGCCCAGGTTCTGAACACCACCTTGAGGTCGATGGAGGCCTTCTTGCCCTTGAAGGCCAGGCCTTCCTCGATGGTCATCAGGATCTCGCTGATGCCGAACAGGCCGATCACCACCACCAGGAAATCAAAGCCGCGCAGCAGCTCGGTGGAGCCGAAGGTCATGCGCAGGTCGCCCGAGATGGTGTCCATGCCCACGGCCGCCAGCAGCAGGCCCACGGCCATGGCGGCCACGATCTTGGCCTTGGGCTCCTTGCCCATGCCGATGAAGGAGCAGAACGTCAGGAAGAAGACCGCAAAGAACTCCGGCGGCCCGAACTGCAGCGCGAACGAGGCCACGACCGGCGCCAGGAAGGTGATCAGCATCACGCCCGAGATGGCGCCGATGAACGAGCCCGTGAAGGCCGTGGTCAGCGCGGCCCCGGCGTGGCCCTGCTGGGCCATGGGATAGCCGTCGAAGGTGGTGGCCACCGACCAGGCCTCGCCCGGGATGTTGAACAGCACCGAGGTGATGGCGCCGCCGAACAGCGCCCCCCAGTAGATGCAAGACAGCAGGATGATGGCCGAGGTCGGCGACATGCCGAAGGTCAGCGGCAGCAGGATGGCCACGCCGTTGGGGCCACCCAGGCCCGGCAGCACGCCGACCACGATGCCCAGCAGGATGCCCGTGAGCATCAGCCCCGTGTTCTGCCAGGTGGTGACGGCCGCGAAGCCGTGCGCGAGGTATTGGAGTTCTTCCATGGTGTTGCTCCGTGGCGGCGACAGGGGGTCAATAGCCGAGCCAGGCTTCAAGCGGACCCTTGGGCAGGGGCACCTTGAACTGGATCTCGAAGACGTAGAACAGCAGCACGCTGGTGAAGCCCGACAGCGCCACGGCCTTCCACCAGGGATAACGGCCCGCAAACACCATGAAGCCCGTGATGAACAGCACCGAGGCCGCGTAGATGCCCAGCGGCGCGATCACGGCGATGTAGGCCGTCAGCGGCAGCAGCACCTGGGCCACGCGCCTGAGCTGCAGCCAGCTGGCGAACTGCTCCTGGCTGCGGCTGCGCAGCGCCTGCACGAAGACGGCGATGGCGCAGATGCCCAGCACGGCGCCCACGCGCAGCGGGAAGTAGCCGGCCTGCGGGCCGGTGTCGCTCCAGCCCGCGCCAATGCGCTGGTTGTCCCAGACCACGAGCACGGCCAGCGCCAGCAGCACGGCTGCCACGCCGTACTCCACATGGCGGCGTGACAGGCCGGGGGCCTGGGCTTCGGTGGCGGGGATGGATTCGGTGGCCGCGCTGGCGGGCTGGGCCGGGGCTGCTGCTGCCGCTGCCGCTGAATTGGAGGAGGGCGGGGCAAGGTGGATGGCGGTGTCCATGGCGCGGCTCCTCACTTGGCGGCGGCGGCCACGCTGGCCGACAGGAAGCCGGCCTTCTTCATGATGTCGAGGTGGCGCGTCTCGTCCTTGGCCAGGAAGTCCACGAAGGCCTGCCCCGTCATGTACTCGGGCTTGAGCGCGTTTTTCTCCAGGTACTCCTTCCACTCGGGCGTGGCCACCACCTTGTGCATCACGCCCGCATAGAACTGCGCCTGCTCGGGCGTGGTGCCGGGCGGCAGGAAGAAGCCGCGCAGCATGGTGTATTGCACATCCAGGCCCTGCTCCCTGCAGGTGGGGATGTCCGACAGCGCCTGGCTGCCCGTGACCTTGGCCGTGTACTCGATGCGCTGCGTGTCGAACACGCACAGCGCCCGCACCTGGCCAGCGCGCCACTGCGCCATGGACTCGCTGGGGTTGTTGACGTTGGAGTCGATGTGCTTGCCCACCAGCTGCGTGCTGGCCTCGCCGCCGCCCTTGTAGGGGATGTAGGTGAACTTCACGCCGGCGGCCTGTTCCATGTTGGCGGTGATGATCTGGTCCTCGCGCTTGGAACTGGTGCCGCCCATCTTGAACTTGCCGCCGGCCTGCCGCGCTGCGGCCAGGTAGTCGGCAGGCGTCTGGTAGCCGGTCTCGGCATTGACCCAGAGCACGAACTGGTCCTGGGCAATCATGGCCACGGGATTCAGGTCGCGCCACTGGAAGGGCAGGGCCGTGGCCATGGGCAGGGTGAAGATGGCCGTGGAGGCCACCAGCAGCTTGTGCGGGTCGCGCGCCGAGGCCTTGACATCCAGAATGCCCTCGGCGCCGGAGGCGCCCGCCTTGTTGAGGATGACCACGGGCTGCTCGATCAGCTTGTGTTTGGTGACGATGGCCTGGATCACGCGTGCCATCTGGTCCGAGGCGCCGCCGGCCGAGAACGGCACGACGAGTTCGACGGACTTGGCGGGCTTCCACTGCGCCCAGGCGGCAGGGGCGGCCAGGGTGATGGCGGCGGTGACGGCGAGGGTGGCGACGGCGGTTGCCGCCAGGCGGTTGCGGGGCGATGTCATGTCTCTTGTCTCCTGTTATTTCCTGGTATTGGTGCAATCCACGATCAAGGGGGCGAGCCATGTGCTCCGGCTCTGCCAAGGGTTTTCGGCGCGGCGCCGATGGGTTCAGGCGGCCTTGCGCAGCGCACCGGCTGCGGCGTGGGCCGCGAAGTAATCCATGGACGCCTGCACGCCGCTGCCGGCCAGACGGATGCCGGACAGCTTCAGGCCCATCTCCACGCCCGCCACCATGGCCAGCAGCGTGAGGTCGTTGCTGTCGCCCAGGTGGCCCATGCGGAACATGCGGCCCTTGAGCTTGCCCAGGCCCGCGCCCAGCGACAGGTCGAAGCGCGTGTGGATCAGGCGGCGCAGGGCGTCGGCATCCACGCCTTCGGGCGTGATCACGCCGGTGAGCACGGGCGAGTAGACCTGCGGATCGGCGCACTGGATGGGCAGGCCCCAGGCCTGGACGGCGGCGCGCACGCCGGCCGCCCAGCGCTGGTGGCGCGCAAACACCGTGTCCAGCCCTTCGGCCAGCAGCATGTCCAGTGATTCGGACAGGGCGTACAGCAGGTTGGTGTTGGGCGTGTAGGGCCAGTAGCCGGTCTGGTTCATCTCCACGATCTCGTCCCAGGCCCAGAACGACTTGGGCAGCTTCGCGCTTTTGGCGGCCTCCAGCGCGCGTGGCGACAGCGCGTTGAAGCTGATGCCGGGCGGCAGCATCAGGCCCTTTTGCGAGCCGCTGATGGTCACGTCCACGCCCCATTCGTCATGGCGGTAGTCGGCGCTGGCCAGGCCCGAGATGGTGTCCACCAGCAGCAGGGCCGGGTGGCCCGCCGCGTCGATGGCGCGGCGCACGGCGGCGATGTCGGAGGTCACGCCCGTGGAGGTCTCGTTGTGCACCACGCACACGGCGCGGATCCGGCGCTCCGTGTCCTTGCGCAGCCGCGCCTCGATCAGGCCGGCCTGCACGCCATGGCGCCAGCCCGGCGCCTGGGGCAGGTGCTCGTCGCTGCCGCCATAGGACAGGAATTCGGTCGACAGGCCCAGGCGCGTGGCCATCTTCTGCCACAGCGAGGCGAAGTGGCCGGTCTCGAACATCAGCACATGGTCGCCAGGGCTGAGCGTGTTGATCAGGGCTGCCTCCCAGGCGCCCGTGCCGGAGGCCGGATAGATCACCACCGGATGCCGGGTCTTGAAGACCTGCTGGATGCCGGCCAGCACCTTGAGGCCGAGCTGGCCGAACTCCGGCCCCCGGTGGTCGATGGTGGGCAGGCTCATGGCCCGCAGGATGCGGTCGGGAACCGGGCTGGGGCCGGGGATCTGGAGGAAGTGGCGGCCCGTGGGATGGTTGTCGAGCGTGAGCATGGTGCGTCCTTTTCAAGGAAATGCCAGGTCGGTCTGCGGGGGAGGGTGTTTGCGAATTTTTGCATTCAAAATTCATAAATGCCTTGGTGATAACCATGAATGCCTTGAGAAATGCTTGCGTAAAAATGAATGCAAAATTCATTCGACCAGGAGAATCCATGGCGGAGATCATCGAGATTTCGCGGCTTGCCCTGCATGACCAGGTGGCGGCGCGGCTGCGCACCTGGCTGGTGGAGGGGCGCATACCGCCCGGCGCCAAGCTCAACGAGCGCGCGCTGTGCGAGCAGTTGCGCGTCTCGCGCACGCCGCTGCGCGAGGCCATCAAGCTGCTGGCCTCCGAAGGGCTGGTAGACCTGGTGCCCAACCGCGGCGCCGTGGCCGTGCGGCTGGGCGAGGCCGATGTGCTGCAGACCTTCGAGGTGCTGGCGGGGCTGGAGGGCATGTCGGGCGAGCTGGCCGCGCAGCGCATCAGCGAGCAGCAACTGGCCGAGGTGCGGGCCCTGCACTTCGAGATGCTGGCCAGCCATGCGCGCCAGGACCTGTCCGGCTACTACCGGCTCAATGCGCTGATCCACTCGGCCATCAACCGCGCCGCCGCCAACCCCGTGCTGGCCGAGACCTATGGCCGCATCAACGCCCGCGTGCAGTCGCTGCGCTTTCGCACCAACCAGGACGCGGCCAAGTGGAAGCGCGCCGTCCAGGAGCACGAACGCATGCTGGAAGCGCTGCAGGCGCGCGACGCCGCCGCGCTGCGCCAGGTGCTGGTGGCCCACCTGGAGCACAAGCGCGACACCGTCATCGCCCTGCTCAAGGCAGGCCAGATCTACCCACGAACCATGAACGAATGAGAGCCGCCATGCTGATGGAACCCACGCACCGCCTTGCCGCTTCCCCCGACGACACCGTGCCCGCCCCCGGCACCGCGCTGCCGCCCGACGATGTCAGCCAGATGCTGGCGCGCCGCCTTCGCTCGGACACGCGCGGCCAGGTCCTGTTCGACGCGGCCTCGCGCGGGCGCTATGCGACCGACGCCTCCATCTACCAGATCATGCCGGTGGGCGTCTTCGTGCCCACCTGCGAGCAGGACATTGCCACGGCCCTGCAGATCGCCCGCGAGCTGAAGGTGCCCGTGCTGCCGCGCGGCGGCGGCACCAGCCAGTGCGGCCAGACCACGGGCGCGGCCCTGGTGATCGACAACAGCAAGCATTTGCGCAACATCCTCTCGGTGGACCCTGATGCAGGCACGGCCGAGGTCGAGCCCGGCCTGGTGCTGGACCACCTCAACGCCCGGCTCAAGAAGCTCGGCCTGTGGTATCCGGTGGACGTATCGACCAGCGCCCAGGCCACGCTGGGCGGCATGGCGGGCAACAACTCCTGCGGCTCGCGCTCCATTGCCTACGGCAACATGGTGCACAACGTGCGCGGCGCCCGCGCCTGGATGGCTGATGGCGAGTTGCTGGACTTCGGCCCCGTCGCCCAGGCCACGGGCCGCGCGGCGCGCATTGCGCAGTTCGTGCACGGGCTGGCGCAACAGCACCGCGAGGACATTCACGCCCACTGGCCCAAGGTCATGCGCCGCGTGGCGGGCTACAACCTCGACATCTTCGACAACCAGAGCGAGCGGCCCTACACGGCCGACGGCAGCGTCAACCTGGCCCATCTGCTGATAGGCGCCGAGGGCACGCTGGCCTACACGCGCTCGCTCACCCTGCAGCTCAGCGCGCTGCCGCGCGCCAAGGTGCTGGGCGTGATCAACTTCCCCACCTTCCACGCGGCCATGGACTCGGCCCAGCACATCGTGAAGCTGGGCCCCACGGCCGTGGAGCTGGTGGACCGCACCATGATCGAACTGGGCCTGGCCAACCCGGCCTTCAAGCCCACCATAGAGACCGCCCTCATCGGCCGCCCGGCCGCCATCTTGCTGGTGGAATTCGCCGGCGACGACCGCGCCGCGCTGCTGGCGCGGCTGCGCCAGCTGGTGGAGCTGATGGGCGAGCTGGGCCTGCCCGGCAGCGTGGTGGAAATGCCCGAGGAAGCGGCCCAGAAAAACCTCTGGGAAGTGCGCAAGGCGGGGCTGAACATCATGATGAGCCTCAAGGGCGACGGCAAGCCCGTGAGCTTCATCGAGGACTGCGCCGTGCCGCTGCAGCACCTGGCCGAGTACACCGACGCGCTCACCGAAGTGTTCGCGCGCCACGGCAGCCGGGGCACCTGGTACGCCCATGCCTCCGTGGGCACGCTGCATGTGCGGCCCATCCTGGACATGCGCACCGACGGCGCGGCGCGCATGCGCGCCATTGCCGAGGAAGCGGCCGAACTGGTGCGCAAGTACAAGGGCGCCTTCAGCGGCGAGCATGGCGACGGGCTGTGCCGCGGCGAGTGGATTGCCTGGCAGTTCGGGCCCGCCATCACCGAGGCCCTGCGCGCCATCAAGCAGCACTTCGACCCGGACAGCCTCTTCAACCCCGGCAAGATCATCGACACGCCCAGGATGGACGATGGCCGGCTGTTCCGCTTCGCGCCCGCCGACGCGCCCCGGCCCTACCGGCGCATTCCCATCACGCCCGTGCTCGACTGGTCTGCCTGGAACGTGCAGGCCGACCCGGTCACCGAAGTCACCACGGCGCCCGGCACGGGCGGCGACGTCACCGGCGGCTTTGCCAAGGCCGTGGAGATGTGCAACAACAACGGCCACTGCCGCAAGTTCGACGCCGGCACCATGTGCCCCAGCTACCGCGTCACGCGCGACGAGCAGCACCTGACGCGCGGCCGCGCCAACACCCTGCGCCTGGCCATCTCGGGCCAGCTGGGGCCGGACGCCTTCACCAGCGAGGCCCTGCACGACACCATGGACCTGTGCGTGGGCTGCAAGGGTTGCAGGCGCGACTGCCCCACGGGCGTGGACATGGCCCGCATGAAGGTGGAATTCCTGGCCCACTACAAGGCCCGCCATGGCCACACGCTCAAGGACCGGCTGGTCGCCCATCTGCCGCGCTACGCCGCCACGGCCAGCCGCATGCCCTGGCTGCTGAACCTGCGCAACCGCCTGCCCGTGCTGCGCCAACTGGGCGAAAAACTGCTGGGCCTGTCCGCCAGGCGCTCGCTGCCGGCCTGGCGCAGCGACACCTTCTGGCGCGCGCCCGAAGCACATACCTTTCTTGACCGCGACCAGGCCCTGGCCCGCGCGGCGGCCGGCGAGCGCGTGGCCGTGCTCTTCGTGGACACCTTCAACGGCACCTTCGAGAGCGAAAACGCCCTGGCCGCCGCGCGCGTGCTGCAGGCGGCCGGCTATGCGCTGCACACCGCCAGCAAGTCCGCCAAAGAGGGCGGCGGCCACCACTGCTGCGGCCGCACCTACCTGGCCACCGGCATGGTCGAGCAGGCCAAGGCCAGCGCCGGTGCGCTGATCAACGCCCTGGCGCCCTTGGCCCGGGCCGGCATCCCCATCGTCGGCCTGGAGCCCTCCTGCCTGCTGACCCTGCGCGACGAAGCCCTGGTCATGGGCCTGGGCGAGCCTGCACAGGCCGTTGCCGCCCAGGCCCTGCTGTTCGAGGAATTCATTGCCCGTGAAGTGAAGGCCGGCCGCTTCGCGCTGCCGCTGCGCGCCGCCGAGGCGCCCATCCTCGTGCACGGCCATTGCCACCAGAAGGCCTTTGGCGCCGTCAGCCCCATCCTCGACGTGCTGCGGCTGATTCCCGGCGCCCAGCCCGAGCTCATCGAAAGCTCCTGCTGCGGCATGGCCGGCAGCTTCGGCTACGAGGCCAGCCACCACCAGGTCTCCATGGACATGGCCGAGGCGGCCCTGTTGCCAGCCATACGCCAGCGCCCCGAGGCCATCGTCGTGGCCGACGGCACCAGCTGCCGCCACCAGATCGCAGACGGCGCGGCGCGCGAAGCCGTGCATGTGGCGCGGCTGCTGGAAAGCCTGCTGGACGCCCGCTGACTGCCATCCTTCCCCCGCACAAGACAAGGCACTCCCATGAAGCACAAGCCCTGCCTGGACCTCCAGGACATCAAGACCATCGCCCAGGCCGCCGAGGCGCATGCCACGGCGCGCGGCTGGGCCGTCAGCATCGCCATCGCCGATGACGGCGGCCACCTGCTGTGGCTGCAGCGCCTGGACGGCGCGGCGCCGGCCTCGGCCCACATCGCGCCGGCCAAGGCCCACGCCGCAGCACTGGGCCGCAAGGAAAGCCGGCTCTATGAGGAAATGATCAATGGTGGCCGCACCGCCTACCTGAGCGTGCCCGCGCTGCAGGGCCTGCTGGAAGGCGGCGTGCCCATCACCAGTGAGGGCCACTGCCTGGGCGCCGTGGGCGTCAGCGGGGTGAAGCCGGCAGAGGATGCGGAGGTGGCGCGGGCGGGGATTGCGGCGCTGGGGGCCGCGCCGCAGCGGTAGCGGCCCTGGGCTTCAGCGCGACTTGCGCGGCTGCAGGGCCTCGGCGCGCAGCATGGCCAGCACGGCATCGCGCTTGTGGTGCAGGTGGGTGACCAGCAGCTCGCGCAAGGCCGTGGCGTCGCGTGCGCCCAGGGCCTCGATCATGGCCTCGTGCTCCTTGACGGCCTGCTTCCACTTGGCCGTGTCCAGGTTGGTGCGAAAGCGCAGCGACTGCACGCGGTTGTTGATGCGCTGGAAGGTTTCCGTCAGCACGGGGTTCTTGGCGGCGCTGTTCAGCGCCGCGTGGATGGCGGCGTTGAGCCGGTAGTAGGCAGACACGTCGGCGCGCGCCACGCTGGCCATCATCTCGTAATGCAGGGCGCGGATTTCGGCGAATTCCTGGTCGGTGATGCGCTGGGCGGCCAGTTCGCCCGACAGGCCCTCGATGCCGGCCAGCACCTCGAAGGCGTGCATGACATCGGCCTCGCTCAGCTTGACGGCAATGGCGCCGCGGTTGGGCAGCAGGTCGGCCAGGCCTTCGGCGGCCAGCAGCTTGATGGCCTCGCGCAGCGGCGTGCGCGAGACGCCCAGCTGCTCGCACAGCTCGCGCTCGTTGAGCTTGGCTCCAGGGGCGATGCGCCCTTCGATGAGCATGGACCGCAAACGGTCCGCCACCTGCTCGTGCAGCGCCGCCCGCGATATCTCGATGATCTCCGCCATCTAGCGGTCTCCTTGGCTGTTCCTGGCTGGTGGATGCCCCCGCCACAGGCATTGCGCCATGCGGGGCGGCGCCGATGTTAGCCGAGTTTGCACCCCAGGCGGGCCTCCTGCCCGGCGCACGCGCTGTCCCTGCCAAGCACTACAGGCTTTTCAGCAGGGGCCTACGGCCTGCGGGCGTGGCTGCCCGCACCATGGTGGCGATCAGACACACCAACCAGGGACAACCAATGGCCAACGCAGCGATCAGGCTGCAGATCCAGGTGGATCTTGCTTATGACATCCGCGATCCGGCCGGGGCCGATTTCGTGTTCAACATCCATGCGGCCCACACCTCGCACCAGACGGTGGAGAACGAGCGTTTGGTGCTCAGCCAGCCCGTGGAGCCCGACATTGCCACCGAGCCCGCCACCTCCACCCGCTTCATGCGCCTGCATGCCAACCCAGGCCCCCTGCACCTGACCTACACGGCCACCGTCTGCATCGCGCACCACCGCGAGGATCCGGCGGCGCTGGGCGAGGTTCCGGTGCGTTGCATCCCGCTGGAGGTCCTGCCGTACATCTACCCCAGCCGCTACTGCCAGTCCGACCGGCTGATGCAGCTGGCCTTCCGCAATTTCGGCCAACTGGCGCCCGGCTATTCGCGCGTGCTGGCCATACAGCAGTGGGTGCAGGAGCTGGTGACCTTCGCTTCGGCCACCAGCAACTCGTCCACCTCGGCCGTCGATACCCTGGTGGAGCAGGTGGGCGTGTGCCGCGACTTCACGCACCTGATGATCGCCCTGTGCCGTGCGCTGAACATTCCCGCCCGCATCGCCACCGGCACGGACTACGGCGCCGATCCTGCACTGGGCCCGCCCGATTTCCATGCCTACGTGGAAGCCTACCTGGGCGACAGGTGGTATCTGTTCGACGCATCGGGCACGGCCATTCCCATGGGCTTCATGCGCTTTGGCACGGGCCGGGATGCAGCCGACGTGGCCTTTGCCACCATCTTCGGCAACGTGGTGGCCGAGGCGCCCGTCCTGCACACGCAGGCGCTGGAAGACGCAAACAGCCAGCTGCCACGGCGGTGCAGCGAGGCGCTATCGACCACCGCGCCTTCGCCCGCCGTGCTGTCGGGCTGCGCATCGTTTGGCAGCACGGCGGACCGAAGGAGCTTCAGGCAGCTGCCTGCCTGAGCTGCCTGCGCTGTGAAAGGCGCGCGGCGGCGGTCCTCAGAAGCGGTGCGTTCCCGTCACCGCAAAGGTGCGCCGCTGGCCGTAGAAGCAGTCGCCGCGTGCCAGGCATTGCGTGATCTGCACCTTGTCGGTCAGGTTGACCACGTTGAAGGCCAGGCGCCATGGGCCGGCGTCATAGGACACCATGGCATCCAGCAGGGTGGCCGAAGGCGTGTCCACCAGGCTGGTGCCCGTCCACTGCGAACCCGTGTAGCGCACGCCCGCGCCCAGGCTCCAGCCGCCGCGCCCTTCGCTGGCAAAGCGGTGCGTCAGCCAAGCCGACGCCGTGTGGCGCGGCACGCTGGTCACACGCTGGCCCTGGTCGCCGCCATTGCTGCGCGAGATGACGGCGTCGGTGTACGCATAGGCCAGGGTGGCGTCCCAGTGGCGGGCCAGGCTGGCGGTGAGCTCGGCCTCGAAGCCGTTGACCTTGACCTCGCCGATCTGCAGGCTGTTGAGCGGGTTGGCCGGGTCGGTGGTCTTGCGATTTTTCTCGCGCAGCGTGTAGACGGCGGCAAAGGCCGACAGGCCCTGGCCCGGCGGCTGCCATTTCACGCCGGCTTCCCATTGCTCGCCGCGCTGCGCCTTGTAGGGCGTGCCGTAGACATCCACGCCGCCCAGCGGCTGGAAGGACTCGGAGTAGCCCAGGTAGGGCGCCCAGCCACCGTCCATCTGGTAGGTGGCGCCTGCGCGCTTGGTCCAGGCCTTTTCGTCCACGGCGGAGGCGGGCCGGCCTTCGGTATCGGTCTGGGCGCTGTCGTGGCGCAGGCCCAGGGTGGCGGTCCAGCGGCCCCACTTGATCTGGTCCTGGGCGTAGAAGCCCAATTGCTTTTGCGACACGCCCGGCTGGCGCACCAGCTGCGAAGCCGTGGGCGGCGTGAAGTTGCCGTAGACGGGGTTGTAGACGTCAAACGGCGCGGTCAGGCCGCGCCAGGTGGACTGGCTGGTGCTGTTGCGCTGCGCATCCATGCCGGCGAGCACGGTGTGCTCGGCCGTGCCCCAGCGCAGCTTGCCTTCGAGCTGCGTGTCGATCACCAGCATGCGCCCGCCGTTGACCTGCCAGGAGGCATCGCGGTAGACGCTGCGGTTGTCGGGGTTGAAGACCGGGCGCGCAGGGCGGCCCTGGCCGGGGATGGCGGTGAAGCTGGTGTAGATGGAGCGGTAGTCCACGTCGCTGATGGTGCGCCGCAGGTTCTGGCGCACGGTCCAGTCCGCGTTCAGGCGGTGGCTGAACAGGTAGCCCCAGGATTTGTTCTCTGTGTCGAACGAGTCCCAGCCGGGCTCGCCGATGAAGGTGCTGGTGGGGATCTGGCCGTAGGGGCTGGGCAGGCGCGTGCCCTGCCAGGGGAAGAAGCCGATCAGCGAGCCGCTCTTGTCCTTCTGGTAGAGCGCCTGCAGCGTCAGCGAGGTATCGGCGCTGGGCCTCCACGTCAGGCTGGGCGCGATGACCAGGCGGTCGTCGTTCACATGGTCCACCTGGGTGCCGCTTTCCCGGCCCACGGCCACCAGGCGGTACAGCCACTGGCCGTCTTCGGTGACGGCGCCGGTCAGGTCGGTGGCGATCTGCTTGCGCCCGTAGCTGCCCACCTGCACCTGAACCTCGCGCAGCGCCTCGGCCTGCGGGCGCTTGCTGGTCAGATTGAGCACGCCGCCCACGCTGCCCTGGCCGTAGAGCACGGAAGAGGGTCCGCGCAGGAATTCCACGCGCTCCAGCGTGTAGGGGTCGGGGCGGCTGGTGTTGTAGGTGCCGTAGGTGCGCAGCAGCCCGTCCTGGTACTGGCTCACGCTGCCGCCGCGTGCCGAGAAACTGTCCACCCGGCTGTCAAAGTAGTTGGACACCACGCCCGCGCTGTAGGCGGTGGTCTGGCGCAGCGTCTGCACGCCCTGCGCCTCGAATTGGTCGCGCGTGACCACGCTGATGGCCTGGGGCGTCTCGATCAGCGGCGTGTCGGTCTTGGTGGCCGAGATGGCGCGCTTTGCGGTGAAGCCCACCACGGGGCCGGTGGGATTTTCCTTCTCGGTGCCTGCGTTCACGGTGACCGGGGCGAGCGTGGCCTCGGGAACATTTTCAGGCTGGGCCTGCGCGTGGGCTGCGCCGCACAGGGCAAGCAGGGCGGCATGCGCAACTGCCGTGCGCGAGAGTCTTTGGATAAGCATGGTCAATGGTCGAGAGCTGGGAAACCTGTGCCGTGGGGCGTGCTCTGGGTGCGTCGGCGCTGCTGCCGGCCTGGGTCCAGCGGCGCAGCCTGTCGTGGCGGGTGCGGATTCTAGAATGACAATGAGAATGATTGCTTTTTCTTTTTATTTGTGTGTAGCATGCCACGCATTACTCTTGTTTTGATAGCAATGAATGCTTGTGGTGAAAGAGATAAGACGTCTTCTATGGACCGCCCATGCCGCGCATGGATGTGGTTGCCGGCAGCGGCGGCACTGTGCTAGCGGTTCTTGCCTCAGCTTGCCAAAAAACCGCTGATTGCTCCGGCCACGGCCACAGTCCCAGGCGGGCCGTGGCGGGTGGTCTCTACACGCCCTGGCGCGCCAGCGTGATCGCCAGGCCGGCCAGCCCCGCGCCGACCACCACGGGGATCACGCCCACCTTCCAGCGCAGCAGCGCGGCCGCCGCAGCCAGGCCCAGCAGTGCGGACGGCCAGTCGAAGGGACCCGCCCAGCCCTGGGGCCACAGCACGTGCCAGGCAAAGAACACGGCCAGGTTGGCGATGACGCCCACCACGGCGGCCGTGATGCCTGTCAGCGGCGCGGTGAAGCCCAGCCTGCCATGGGTGGACTCGATGAAGGGGCCGCCCAGCAGGATGAAGGCAAAGGACGGCAAAAAGGTGAAGAAGGTCACGACCAGGGCGGCGGCGGCGCCGGCCGGCAGCAGCGCATCGGGGCCGAACACCTGCGTGCTCCAGCCACCCAGGAAGCCCACGAAGGACACCACCATGATCAGCGGCCCCGGCGTGGTCTCGCCCAGGGCCAGCCCGTCCATCATCTGCGTGGCCGTGAGCCAGTGGTAGTGGTCCACGGCGCCCTGGTAGAGGTAGGGCAGCACGGCGTAGGCGCCGCCAAAGGTCAGCAGCGCCGCCTTGGTGAAGAACCAGCCCATCTGGGTGAGCGCGCCCTGCCAGCCGAAGGCGGCGGCCAGCAGGCCCAGCGACAGCGCCCACAGCCCCAGGCTGGCCGCCAGCACCTGGCTGAAAAAGCGCCAGCGGAACCGTGCATGGGCCGGTGTGGGCGTGTCATCGTCGATGACGGCCGGGCCGTGGCTGCTCCCGCGCGGGCCGTGCCCGCCCGCAGGGGAGAAGTGGCGCGGCGCCAGCCTGCCCCCCAGGTAGCCCAGTGCGCCGGCCGCCAGCACGATCAGCGGAAACGGCAGCTTCAACGCGAAGATGGCCACGAAGGCCGCCGCGGCAATGCCCCACAGCCAGCCGTTGCGCAGGGTGCGCGAGCCCACGCGCCAGGCCGCCTGCACCACCAGCGCCGTCACGGCCGGCTTGATGCCATAGAAGATGCCGGCAATGGCCGGCACATGGCCGAAGGCCACATAGATCCAGGACAGGGCGATGAGCAGCAAAAGCGAAGGCAGCACGAACAGCCCGCCGGCCACGATGCCGCCCCAGGTGCGGTGCAGCAGCCAGCCGATGTAGGTGGCCAGCTGCTGCGCCTCGGGGCCTGGCAGCAGCATGCAGTAGTTG
The DNA here is from genome assembly GCF_000632165.1 of Delftia sp. RIT313. Classification (NCBI taxonomy): domain Bacteria; kingdom Pseudomonadati; phylum Pseudomonadota; class Betaproteobacteria; order Burkholderiales; family Comamonadaceae; genus Delftia; species Delftia sp. RIT313. The sequence goes on from NZ_JFYT01000034.1 coordinate 93,680, forward strand.
AGCGCATGCAGGAAGCGCCCCTCCGAGATCCAGCGCCGCCGCTCCACCAGGTCCTCATGCATGATGGCGATCTGCCCGGCCGGCCCGCCAAAGCTGATGCAGCCCAGCCTCAGCCAGTAGCGCAGGGCTTCGGCGCGGGTGGGCGGGAGG